>DATMEI010000050.1:0-4600 GCA_035556995.1 Streptomyces sp. | reverse complement strand
CCCGCTCCCCGACAACGCCGGGTAATTCCCTTTCGGTGCGGTCTGTTCGGAACGGGTGCGCGAAAATGGCGGGATGACAGCCGTGACAGCCATCACCTCCGCTTCAGCTCTCGCGAGTGAACTCGCCCAGGGCGAGGCGCCCGTCCTTCTCGATGTCCGCTGGCAGTTGGGCGGTCCGCCCGGCAGACCCGACTACGAAGCGGGTCACCTGCCTGGGGCAGTCCATGTCGATCTGGAGAAGGAACTTGCCGCACCGGCAGGTGAGCACGGCCGTCACCCGCTGCCCGGACTGGACGTCTTCGCGGAGGCGATGCGCCGTGCCGGTGTCTCGGACGGCCGGCCCGTCGTGGTCTACGACGGCGGCCAGAACTGGGCCGCAGCGCGCGCGTGGTGGATGCTGCGCTGGGCCGGCCACGAAGACGTCCGCGTGCTGGACGGCGGTCTCGCCGCCTGGGAAGGCCCGTTGGAGACCGGTGACGTGACGCCCGAACCGGGGGACTTCACCCCGCGGCCTGGAGCGCGCACGCTGCTCGACGCCGACGCGGCGGCGGCGCTCGCCAGGCGCGGACTGCTGCTGGACGCCCGGGCCGCCGAGCGCTACCGCGGCGAGGTCGAGCCGATCGATCCTGTCGCCGGTCACATTCCAGGAGCGGTCTCGGCACCCACGGCGGAGAACGTCGCGGAAGGAGGCGTCCTGCGCTCGGCGGATGAACTGCGCGCCCGTTTCCGCGCCTTGGGCGTCACCCCTGACAGCGAGGTCGGCGTCTACTGCGGCTCCGGTGTATCGGCCGCCCACGAGGTTCTGGCGCTGGAGGTGGCGGGGGTCGAGGCGGCGCTGTACGCGGGTTCCTGGAGCGAATGGTCCGCCGACACCGGCAGGCCCGTCGCCACAGGGCCGGAGCCCGGCTGACCGTACGGACGGAGCCGGAGCCGGAGCCGGAGCCCGACCGCAACGCACCGGCGCCCGCATGTGACCTCCTCTCTCGGGGAAGTCACACGCGGGCGCCGGCAAATGAGCGAGCGGAGATCAGTCCTTCTTGCGGCGCGTGCCGAAGACGATCTCGTCCCAACTGGGCACCGCGGCCCGGCGACCCGGGCGTACACCGTCCGCCTCCGCCTGACGGTCGGTGGTGCCCTTCAGCCGGTCGCGGTGCGCGCTCACCGAGCGCGGCATCAGCACGTCCGCGTACGCCGAGCCGGCGCCCGCAGCCGTCGCGGGAGGCTCGACCGGCTCTTCCTCCTCCTCGGCTTCCTCCTCGTCCTCGGAGGCGGAATCAACCTCCGCGGGGGAGGCGGACTGCTGCCCGACCGAGGACGCGGGACCCTGCTGCTCCGGCACGACCATGTCGCCACGGAAGTTCGGGACAGCCTCCAACAGGCTTGTCAGGGAGTCCGGTTCGTCGTCCGCTGCGACCGCGCCCGACCCGTGGTCACCGTCCGCGGCCGCCCCGCCGCCCGAGAAGGCGGTGGGCTCCACTTCCGCACGGTCGTTGCGGTCGGCGCGCTCCCTGGGAAGCCGGGCGATCCGCGGGACGAAGGGGAAGCTGGGCTCCGGGGTGTCGTCGGTCTCCCCGATGAGCGCCCGCGCCTCGTCGTCCACGGCCTGTACGAGCCGTCGCGGCGGGTCGTACGTCCACGTCGCAGAGTGCGGCTGACCGGCGACCCGGTAGGCGAGCAGCACCTCCCAGGTGCCGTCGTCACGCCGCCAGGAGTCCCAGTGCACGTCGTCCCGGTCGGCTCCGCGCATCAGCAGCCGCTCGTTGACGGCTTCGCCGAGCTGAGGGCCCGTGTTCTCCCCGGGGCGGCGCACCGGTGTCTTACGGGCGCGCTCGGCCATGAACGCGCGCTCGGCGAGGACGGGGCCCTCGAAGCGGCGTACGCGGTCGACGGGGATCGCAGCGAGCTGGGCGACCTCTTCGGCGGACGCTCCGGCCCGTATACGCGCCTGGATGTCACGCGGTCTGAGGTGGCTCTCGACCTCGATCTCGATCTGGCCGAGACGCGCACGGTCGTTGCGTACGGCAGCACGCAGCCGCTCATCAATCGGAAGCGTGTATTCCGTGCTGTCGGCAGCTTTGAGCACCAGCCGTGTGCCGTCGTTGCTGACGGCCACGACACGCAGTTCGGGCATGTGAACCTCCCGGGTGGTGCCTGCCGACGTCACGTGCGTCGCTGCTCCCGCTGGACGAGTGTGGCCTGCCCGGTGGGGCCTGCCACGACCTTGCCGACTTGCTGGCGCACCGGGACCTTCCCGGAACCGCCGTACGGCACGGTTATCAGTTCGCAACGCACAGTGACCGTCCTCGTCACCTGTGCTGCCTGCGCCGGGCCTGAGCCGAGGCCAGGGCTCGTCACACTACTCCATATGGACCACGGGGGTGGACCGCCGCGCCGTTCAAGTTGGTCGGGGGGAAGGGGGTTTGGGGTCCAGGCAAGCCTAAGAACGGCGTTGGTGGGTGGCAAGGGTCACAGAACCGCCCGGAACGGAACCATTGCCTTCGCTATTGCCCGCTTCGGTGCGTGCGATGAACGAATCGCGCGCCGAGGGCCGTTGGCAGATGCGAGGGGTAAGTCCCCCGGACCGGCGACGACTTCGTACGTGCGAACTGGCCCGGGGAGTGCGCCGGGGGCGGACGGAGGCAGATCCCCGGCGAACAGGCCGTCCCTGTGCGCCCCGTGCTGCTCTCACTCGCCGAGCACACGCCGCAGATAGTCGTTGCCGAAGACCCGGCCGGGGTCGAGGCGGTCGCGGATCCGGGTGAACTCCTCGAAGCGCGGATAGACGGACGCCAGGTAGGCGGCGTCCCGCGAATGGAGCTTCCCCCAGTGCGGGCGTCCCCCGTGGGCGATCATGATCTGCTCGGCCGCCGTGAAGTACGACTCGTGCGGCGTGCCCCGGTACATGTGGACCGCGATGTACGCCGTCTCCCGCCCCTGCGAGGTGGAGAGCGGAATGCCGTCGGCGGGAGCGGTGCGTACCTCCACGGGGAAACCGACCTGGAACCGGGAGCGTTCGAGAAGCTCCTTCAGCTCCCGCAGAGCCTCCATCGCCGCCCCGCGCGGCAGGGCGTACTCCATCTCGACGAAGCGCACGCGCCGCGGAGTGGTGAAGACCTTGTAGGGGATGTCGGTGTACGTACGCGCGGACAGGGCGCGGCTGGAGATCTTGGCGATGGAGGAGACGACGGCCGGTGCCGCCGCGCCCAGTGAACAGACCGCCTGGAACACGCCGTTGGAGAGAAGCTCGTCGTCGACCCAGCCGCGCACCCGGGGGAGCGGCTGTGCGGGACCGCCGGTGCGGTTGTTGCGCTTGGTGTTGCAGCCGTCCGTGTGCGGAAACCAGTAGAACTCGAAGTGTTCGTTCTCGGCGAGGAGTTGCTCGAAATCCGCCGTCACCCGTTCGAAGGACATCGGCTCTTCACGGGCAGTCAGCAGGAACTCCGGCTCCACCGAGAAGGTCATTTCGCTGATCACGCCCAGCGCTCCCAGCCCGAGCCGGGCCGCGGCGAAGACATCCGCGTTCTCCTCCTGCGAGCAGCGCATCACCGAGCCGTCCGCGCACACCAGTTCCAGACCCGTGACCTGAGCCGCCAGCGATGCCGAAGTCCGGCCGGTGCCATGGGTGCCCGTGCTCACCGCGCCGGAGACCGTCTGCTCCATGATGTCGCCCATGTTGGTCAGCGACAGTCCGGCGGCGGCCAGGGTCTCGTTGAGGTGCTTCAGCGAAGTACCGGCAGCCACGGTGACGGTTCCGGCCTTGCGGTCCAACTCGCGGACGCCCACGAGGCGTTCGGGACGTATCAGCATCCCCTCCGTCGCGGCTGCGGCGGTGAAGGAGTGACCGGTGCCGGCCGCCTTGACGCGCAGCCCTTCTTCGGCGGCGCGGCGCACGGCCTCCGCGAGGGCGGCCGTGGACGAGGGCGAGACGGTGCGGGCGGGAGACATGGCGACGTTCCCCGCCCAGTTGCGCCATGTCGTGCGGTCTTTCCGGGTCGTCCGGGCCGTACGGCTGCTCGTGGGCTGCGCGCTCATCCTCGACCTGTCCCCTCTCGCGATGAGATCGGATCATACTCACGGGCGCGCGCTCCGGTGCGGGCACGGGCGCGTGACGGCCGTCAGGAGGCCCACCGCTTGTTCCTCCCCTGGGATGGGAGGATCGGGACATGTCCGATGCGTTCGATGCCGCTGACCCCGCGGGTGAGTACGGGCCCGCCGGAGCCCGCCCGTACGACGCCCTGCTGCTGTTGTCCTTCGGCGGTCCGGAGGGCCCCGACGACGTCGTGCCGTTCCTGGAGAACGTCACGCGGGGGCGCGGCATCCCGCGTGAACGTCTGGCCGAAGTCGGGGAGCACTACTTCCTCTTCGACGGGGTCAGCCCCATCAACGCGCAGTGCCGCCGGCTGCTGGACGCCCTGCGCAAGGACTTCGCCCAGTCGGGAGTGGACCTCCCCGTCTACTGGGGCAACCGCAACTGGGCGCCGTACCTCACCGACGCCCTGCGCGAGACGGCACTCGACGGACGCCGCCGCGTACTGACGCTGGTCACCAGCGCCTACGCCTCCTACTCGGGCTGCCGCCAGTACCGCGAGAACCTGGCCGA
>DATMEI010000049.1:0-3284 GCA_035556995.1 Streptomyces sp. | reverse complement strand
TCGTCGACCTTGGCGGCGTGGACGGCCTGGTTCACGTCTCGGAGCTGTCCTGGAAGCACATCGACCACCCGTCCGAGGTCGTCGAGGTCGGCCAGGAGGTCACGGTCGAGGTTCTGGACGTCGACATGGACCGCGAGCGTGTCTCGCTGTCGCTGAAGGCGACCCAGGAAGACCCGTGGCAGCAGTTCGCCCGTACGCACCAGATCGGTCAGGTCGTGCCCGGCAAGGTCACGAAGCTGGTTCCGTTCGGCGCGTTCGTCCGGGTGGACGAGGGCATCGAGGGTCTGGTCCACATCTCCGAGCTGGCCGAGCGCCACGTGGAGATTCCGGAGCAGGTCGTCCAGGTCAACGACGAGATCTTCGTCAAGGTCATCGACATCGACCTGGAGCGTCGCCGCATCAGCCTCTCGCTGAAGCAGGCCAACGAGTCGTTCGGAGCCGACCCGACCGCGGTCGACTTCGACCCGACGCTGTACGGCATGGCGGCCTCGTACGACGACCAGGGCAACTACATCTACCCCGAGGGCTTCGACCCCGAGGCCAACGACTGGCTGGAGGGTTACGAGAAGCAGCGTGAGGAGTGGGAGCGCCAGTACGCCGAGGCGCAGACCCGCTTCGAGCAGCACCAGGCGCAGGTCATCAAGTCCCGCGAGGCCGACGAGCAGGCAGCGGCCGAAGGTGCCAGCGGTGGCGGCGGCAACGCCCAGCCGCAGCCCGGCGGCGGCAATGGCGGCGGCAACGGTGGCGGCCAGGCCGGCGCCGGCGCCGGTGGTGGCGGCTCGTACTCCTCGGAGTCGAACGAGGACTCCGGCGCTCTCGCCTCGGACGAGGCGCTGGCGGCGCTCCGCGAGAAGCTCGCGGGCGGCCAGAACTGAGCGCTCACCGCTGAGCGGTAGCTGAAAGTACGGCAGGTGGGGCCTGCTCCCTCAGGGAGCAGGCCCCACCTCTTTGCATGACCGGCGCCTCAGTCCGTGACCGGCACGCCCGGGTTCGTCAGACCCTTTCCGCCTGTCACGGTGTTGTCGCGGGTCACCGTCGCCGGGCAGCTCCCGGCGTCGTAGTTGGTGACGTTGACGGCGTACTGACCGGTGCCCGTGGCCCCGGTCAGGTCGGAGTCGTTGCCGCGGAAGACGGTGCCGCAGCCCCAGCCGTCCTCCGCTTCGTGGACCTCGTAGCCGTTGTTGCTGGTATTCCGGCCGGTGTTGTCCTCGACGACGACATCGTTGCCTTTGACGTCGACCCAGGAGTCGTCGTAGTGAGCGCCGGTCAGGCCGTTTCCGTCGAAGGTGTTGCCGATGATGCGTGCACCGGTGGTGCCTTCCTTGACGTCGATGTTCTCACCGCCGATGTCCGGGCCCAGTGTGTTGTTCTCGATCAGTACGTTGTCGCTGTGGTCGGTGGTGCCGCCAGCGCTTCCGATGTAGACGCCCTCACCCATGCCGCGGCCGTCCCTGCCGGTGTCGTGGACCGTGGAGTTGCTGAGCGAGCCGTCGGAGCTCGACTTGCGCCAGTGCACGCCCTCCATGTCCAAGCCGTGCACGCTCACGCCGTCGATGTGCACGTTGTCGGAAGCGTCCACAACGATGCCTTTCTGGCCGCCTGTGACCGTGAAACCGCGGAGCTGCCAGTTCGCCGCGCCGTTCAGATGCAGTCCGTAGCCGCCGCTCGCGGTGAGTACGGCGTCGGTGGAGCCGGTGAGGGTGATGGGGGCGCCGCCGCTTCCGGCCCTGGTGGTCTCGAAGTTGCCCTGGTACGTGCCGTCGGCGAGCTCGATGGTGTCACCGGGTTCGGCGGTGGCCAAGGCGTTGTTCAGTTCGCCTGCATCCGACACGTCGATGACCGCGGCGCTCTGGCTGCCGTCGGTCGCATGCTGAGCTGCTGTTCCGGGGGCTGCCGTTGCTGGAGCGCCGATCACCAGCAGAGCGGCGGCGGTTGAGAAGGTGACGAGCGTACGGGTGTGCATGGGGGCTCCTCGCCTGCTGACGGGGTTGGTCATGTATGAGAACAGTGGGTTCTCATGTGAATTGGCGTGCTGGGGAAGCTATGGGTGCCGGGGGGAGCCGTCAAGGAATCTGGAGAAATAAGTTAGGAAACCTTCCTTTCTGGCGTCTTGGAGCATCGGCGCCGACCGGCCCGGCCGCGGGGGAATGCGAGCCGTCCGCCGTCCGTTGTGCGAGGTGAACGCAACAAGAAGGGGCGCCAGCAGTGCTTGAACCGCACAGTGCGCAAAGCATGTACACGTGGGACGCGAGCGGACTCGAAGCAGTAGACGCTGTCATCAAAGACCCGGACGGCGCCGGACTGGTGATGCTGTATCACTTCGAGGGCTACATGGACGCG
Source organism: Streptomyces sp. (assembly GCA_035556995.1). GTDB lineage: Bacteria > Actinomycetota > Actinomycetes > Streptomycetales > Streptomycetaceae > Streptomyces. The sequence goes on along the minus strand of DATMEI010000049.1, from coordinate 944 downwards.
GGCGAGGCGGGGGAGCAGATCGTCGAGCGTCTGAACGACAGTCAGCCTTATGTCACCGTCGCGCGTTTCGACGCCGACCGCCTCGTGGACTACCGTGCCCGCCGCCCGTCGATGACTTTCCGCCGTGACCAGTGGGTCTCCTACGACACGCCACGGCTGGAGCTGCGTCTCCTGCGCGACGCCACAGGCGTCCCGTTCCTGCTTCTGTCCGGGCCTGAACCGGACGTGCAGTGGGAGAGCTTCACCGCAGCGGTGCGTGAGATGACCGAGCGCCTGGACGTCCGTCTGGCCGTCAACTTCCACGGCATTCCCATGGGCGTCCCCCACACCCGCCCGGTCGGCCTCACCCCGCACGGCACCCGCACAGATCTCGTGCCGGGACACAGCGCCCTCTTCGAAGAGGCCGAAGTCCCCGGCAGCGCAGCCGGACTGATCGAGCTGCGGCTCGCGGAGTCCGGGTTCGACGTACTCGGAGTCGTCGCGCACGTACCGCACTACGTCGCGCGTTCCAGCTACCCGGACGCCGCCCTCGTCATGGTCGAGGCAATCACCTCCGCGACGGGGCTCGTACTGCCGGACGTGGCGCACGCACTGCGCAACGAGGCACTGAAGACGCAGAACGAGATCGAACGTCAGCTCGCTGAGGGCGACGAGGATCTGGTGGCGGTCGTCCACGGCCTGGAGCAGCAGTACGACGCCCTCGCCGGCGCCGAGACCCGGGGCAGCCTGGTGGCGGAGCCGAGCGAGCTGCCCTCGGCAGACGAAATCGGAGCGGTCTTCGAGCGCTTCCTCGCCGAACGTGAGGGCGAGGGCGGCAGCGCGGGCGGCGACGGAGCGAGCGGAGGCGGAGCGGGCGGAGGCGGCACCCGGTGACCGCCGCGAGGAGCTGAGGCAGACGTCCCCGGCCGGGGCGTGGGCGTGGGGCGTGGGCAACCTCGTCGCCG
>DATMEI010000048.1:0-2935 GCA_035556995.1 Streptomyces sp. | reverse complement strand
CCGCCGGCAGCCGTGCGGCGAGCCGGGCCGGGTAGATGGCGACCCTGTGCGTACCGGCGATGAAGTCGGGCACGGCGCGGTAGCTCTCGACGCGTACGGCGACCCTCGGACGGATGCCCAGCGCGGTCAGCTGGCGGGTCGCGGGAGAGGCCGAGGGGTACCCGGCGTCGCGGTGGTACGGAACCACCCAGGGCAGCCGCGTCAGGTCCTCCAGGCCGAAGGTCTCCGCCTCGCACAGCGGATGGTCCGCGGACAGCAGGCACATCCAGCGGTCCTTGAAGAGCGGCTGCGAGCTGACGGGCGTACGGAAGTGGCCCAGGCGCGGGGAGACCATCCCGTCGACGAGTCTGATGGTCTCGACGATGTCGCCGCCGATCGTCTCCCGCACGAGCCGCATGTGCAGGGCGGCCCGCGGCGCCTCGTGCGCCAGGAGCCGTGAGAGCCGGTCGCCGAGCACCGTGGCCGGGTAGTCGGACATCAGCAGGGTGAACTCACGCCGGGAGTCCGCCGGTTCGAAGGCGTTGCCGGTGGCGAAGAGCCGCTCGGTGGCGGCGCACACCGTCTCCACCTGCTCGGTCAGCTGCGTGGCGAGCGGGGTGAGGACGTACGCGCCGTTGCTGCGCAGCAGCAGTTCGTCCCCGAAGTGCCTGCGCAGCCGCGACAGGGAAGCGCTGACGGCGGGCTGGGAGACTCCCAGCCGCTTGGCTGCCCTGGTCACGTTGCGCTCCCGGAACAGTTCGCGCAGCGTGACCAGCAGGTTGAGGTCGAGATTGGCGAGGTGAGCGGGCGTACGCGCCGGACCGGTGGTCATGCGGGCAGCGTGCGTGGTCGCTCAGCGCCCGGCAAGGGTCCTGCCCCAGAAGACCGCAGAAACGGAAGAATCCATTCCTCCCCGCGTGCGCTTACGCCGCCGACGCCGCATCCCGGAGACGTACGGCCGTACCGCTTCCGTTGACGGATCACGCCGGCCTGTCTAGTTTTCGCCGGGGCGGCCCGCACGCCGCCCGGAGGAGCGCCACATGGAAGAGGGCAATCGGTCCGGGACGGGGTCGGTGACCAGCAGAGCACTGCGGGTGCTGGAGGCGTTCTCGCCGGCCGCCCCGGTGCTCAAGCTCACGGACATATCCCGCCAGACCGGTCTGCCGCTCACCACGGCGCACCGGCTCGTGAACGAGCTGACCGACTGGGGTGCGCTGGAGCGCGAACCGGGCGGCGGCTACCGCATCGGACTGCGGCTGTGGGAGATCGCGGCGCTGGCACCGCGGGGCCTCGGCCTGCGTGAACTGGCCCTTCCTCATCTCTCGGACCTCGGCCGCGTGACGGGCGAGAACATACAGCTGGCCGTACGCGAGGAGCTGTCGGTCGTCTACGTGGAACGGCTCGCGGGGCGCAATTCCGTGCCCGTGCTGACCCGCGTCGGCGGGCGGTTCGCGCTGACACCGACCGGCGTGGGGCGCGTCCTGCTGGCTCACGCGCCCTCGGAGGTCCAGGAGTACGTGCTCTCGCAGCCGCTGATCCGCTACACCGAGCGGACCGAATGCGACCCCGTCAAGCTGCGGCAGGTGCTGGCTGAGGTACGGCACACCGGCGTCGCCGTGTGCGAGCGCCAGGTCACCATGGACAGCGTCTCCGTCGCCGCACCCGTGTACGGGCCCGGCGGCGAGGTCGCCGCGGCCGTCTCCGTCGTGGCCCATGTGGAGACCGTCCAGGGACACACCCTGGTGCCCCTGGTGCAGGTGGCCGCATCCGGCATCTCGCGCACCCTCGGCGCGGCGCCACCCGCCTCCCCTCCCCTGGCCCGGCCCTGAAGCAGGATCTGACCGCACGGCCCGTACCGCGGGTGCTCACAGATCGAGCACGAGCCGTCCGTCGCGGCACCGGGAGACGCAGACGAACATCACGTCCCCCGCGGCCCGTTCGTCCTCGGTGAGCAGCGAGTCGCGGTGTTCGGGCACTCCGTCCAGGACCCCGGTTTCGCAGGTGCCGCACGTCCCTTCGCGGCAGGAGGAGAGCACGGGCACCCCGGCCTCCTCCAACACCTCCAGTACGGAGCGGTCCGCCGGTACGGCCAGGGTTCGCCCCGACTGCGCCAGCTCCACCTCGAATGCCTCCGCACGCTCTCCGTCCTGCCGGGCTGCCGCCGCGAAACGCTCGGTGTGCAGGGAACCGGGCGGCCAGGAGCCGCAGCGTTCCTCGACGGCTTTCAGCAGCGGTTCCGGACCGCAGCAGTACACAGCGGCGTCCTGACGCGGGGTGCCCAGCAGTGCGTCCAGGTCGAGGAGTCCGCTCTCGTCCTGGGGACACAGCTGGACACGGGACGGCCAGCGCTCCGTGAGACCGGTGGCGAAGGCCATGGAGGTGCGGGTGCGGCCTCCGTACAGCAACTGCCAGCCGGCACCTCGCCGTTCGGCCTCGGCGATCATCGGCATCATCGGGGTGATGCCGATGCCGCCGGCGATGAAGAGATAGCCGGGGGCGTCCACGAGCGCGAAGTTGTTGCGCGGACCGCGGGCACGGACCGTGGATCCCACGGCGAGCACGTCGTGCACGTACTGCGAGCCGCCGCGCCCGCCGGCCTCCCGCAGGACGGCCACCTGAAGCGCGGAGGTGTCACCGGGGTCACCGCACAGCGAGTACTGCCGCTCGAGTTGCGGGCCCAGCAGCAGGTCGATGTGGGCACCGGGCGTCCAGGCGGGCAGGGGGCGGCCGTCGGACGGCACGAGCGTCAGCCGTACGACACCTTCGGCGAGCGGCTCCTTGCACGCGAGCGTCAGGTCCCTCTCCGCCGTGCCGTCGTGAGGCGCGGCGGTGGTACGGGCAGTGGTCACGGCCGGATCGGTGGTCACGGTGGTCACGGTGGTCACGGTGGTCACGAGGGATCCCTCCTGGAGTGCCGCAGCACGATGCCGTCGTGCGCGGAGGGTTCGGTTCCGGG
>DATMEI010000047.1:0-19877 GCA_035556995.1 Streptomyces sp. | reverse complement strand
CCGCGCGTTCAGGCGTGCACAGAACCACCGTCTACCGACGCTGGAGGAACGCCGCCGGGCTCGCCGCCGACGCCCTCGACCTCGCCTCCGAAGAGCCGTGGCCCCTCCCCGACACCGGCGAGGTGGCCTCCGACCTGCGGGAACTCACCTCGCTCGTGTGCACCCACTTCGCCGACCCCGACGCAGGCCAGGTGTCACGGGCCATCGTCTCCGCCGCCGTACACGACCCGGCGACAGGCCGCGCCCTGCACGACTTCCTCGCCGGACGCCACCGGCAGGCCGCGCCCGTCGTCGAACGCGCCGTGGAGCGGGGCGAGTTGCCCGCGGGCACCGATGCGACCGAGGTCGTACGCGCCGCAGTCGCCCCTCTCTACTACCGCCTGTTCATCACAGCGGAACCGGTGGACGCCGAGGTGGCCCGGCGCGCCGCGGACGCCGCGTTCGCGGCGGCGCGGGCGGGGGTGTTCGTGCCCGGCGGGGGCGCCGGCCGCTGAGGCCCGCCCCCGCCCCGCCTCTGCTTCATACGCCGACCGGCTTCTTCGGGTCGCGGCCGGGCGCGTCGTCACCGTCGTCGTCCTCGCGGTCGCCGCCCGCCGCGGAAGTCGCGGATGTCGCCACTGCTGCGGGAGCCGCCACCGGTGCGCTGCCCGCGACCACCGTGCTCGCGGAAGTCTCCGCCTCCGGGCCGACGTTCAGATCCGCCAGCATCTGCTTGCTGAAGCCGAAGAAGTACGTCACCAGGAACCCCGCCAGGTACCCCGCGGCCATGCCCAGCGCGTAGACCGCGGCGATGGTGCCGAGCCCGTGGTTGCCCTTGAGGAGGGGGAAGAGAGCCCAGCCCGAGGGGCCGATGGCGGTGGATCCGACGGACGTGCCGATCTGATGGAAGAGACCGACCACGCCGCCGCCGACCGCTCCGCCGAGGCAGGCCGTGATGAAGGGCCTGCCGAGGGGGAGGGAGACGCCGTAGATCAGCGGCTCGCCCACACCCATCAACCCGGCGGGGAGGGCGGACTTGATGGTCTTACGGATGGAGGTGTTGCGGCGCAGCCTGAGATACACGGCGAGGGCCGCGCCGACCTGCCCCGCACCCGCCATGGCGAGAACCGGAAGCAGAACCGTGAAGCCGTCCTGCTCGATCAGGGTGGTGTGGATCGGGATGAGTGCCTGGTGCAGGCCGAGCATGACCAGCGGAAGGAAGAGTCCGCCGAGTACGAAGCCGGCCGCCGTGCCGCCGTTCAGGAGCAGCCAGTTGGCGAAGTGGCCGATGCCGGTGGAGACCAGGCCGCACACGTACATCAGGCCGAAGAGGGTGACCAGGCCGGAGATGAGGACGGTGACGGTGGGTGTGACCAGTACGTCGATCGCTTCCGGCACCCAGCGGCGGCACCACCTCTCCACGTGCACCGCGAGAAGTGCGGCGAAGAGCGCACCCAGCACACCGCCCTGGCCGGGGGCGAGTTTCTCCCCGAACGCGGAGACGTCGGAGACTCCCGCGAAGACGATGACGGCCGCTGCCGCGCCGCCCAGCACGGGCGTACCGCCGAACTCCTTCGCTGTGTTGATGCCGACGAAGACGGCGATCAGCGACATGAATCCGGTGGAGATCGCCGTCAGGGCGGGGACGATTCCGGAGGCCCACTGCGCGGTGCCGCTGCTGGCCAGGTTCGTCAGGATGCCGTTGATGCCCGCGACGATGCCGCAGCCGATGAGGGCGGGGATGAGGGGCACGAAGATGTTGGCGACGCGGCGCAGCATCATCTTCACGGGTGTGGCGTTCTTGCGCTTATGGGCGGCGCGAATCGCTTCGCCCCGCTCGGACAGCACCTCGGCATGCGATTGCGCCTGGGACGCGGAAGCGGAAGCGGACGCGGCCGACGGGGATGCGGGCGAGCCGGGAACGGCGGCCGTGACATCGAGGGGCGTCGTCCCTTGCCCGACGAGGGCCTCGAACTCGGGGGTGACCCGGGCGACTTTCCCCGGCCCGAGCACGATCTGGTAGGTGTCGTCGTCCTCGACCACGCCCACCACTTCGGGCAGCGCCCGCAGCGCCGCGTCCTGGACCAGCGAACGGTCGGTCAGGCCGAGCCGCATCCGGGTCATGCAGTGGGTGACGGAGGTGACGTTCTGCGCACCCCCGACCAGGGGGAGCAGGGCCTTGGCGATCTGACGGTTCTGGTCTGTGCTCATGGGCGCGGTCGCTCTCTGGCGGTCCGGGAGGCCCGGAACGTGGTGAGGTCGAGCGTGCTGACGGCCAGTCGTCAGGTGGGGCTTCGATGCGTCAGCCGCTTGGCTCCACCATCAGCCCTCTCCCGTCGCGGCGCGGATCGCGGCGCGCAGGTGACCGTCGGCCTCGGAGAGCAGCCGGGCGGCGGTACGGCCGTCCACACCGGCCAGAATGATCAGAATGGCGTTTTTGACCTCATCGTCCGCTTGGGTGAGAGCGGCTTCGATGGCCTCGTCGTCGGCGTCCGTAGCGAGGGAGACGATGCGGCGGGAGCGGGCGCGCAGCTTCTCGTTGGAGGCGCGGAGGTCGACCATCAGGTTCCCGAACGTCTTACCCAGACGGATCATGGTGATGGTCGACAGCATGTTGAGGACCAGCTTCTGCGCCGTGCCGGCCTTCAGTCGCGTCGAGCCCGTGAGGAGTTCAGGTCCGACGACGACCTCGATGCGCTGCTCGGCGGCGTCGCCGAGGGGCGAGTCCGCGTTGCAGGAGAGGCCGATGGTGAGCGCTCCGTGCGTGTTGCGGGCGTACTCGACGGCGCCGACCGCGTATGGGGTGCGGCCGGAGGCCGAGATCCCGACGACGGTGTCGTCCGCGGTCAGCTGCAGCTCGTCCAGGTCGGACGCGGCCAGTTCCTTGCTGTCCTCGGCGCCTTCGACGGACGTGCTCATCGCACCGGGGCCGCCAGCGATGAGCCCGACGACGTCGGCGGGATCGGTGTTGAAGGTGGGCGGGCACTCGCTGGCGTCGAGCACGCCGAGGCGTCCCGCCGTGCCGGCGCCCGCGTAGATGAGGCGCCCGCCGCGGGCCATACGTCCGGCGATGGCGTCGATGGCCGTGGCGATCTGCGGCAGCTGTGCGGAGACGGCGTCGGGGACGGTGGCGTCCTCACCCTGCATGATCTTGGCGATCTCCAGGGTGGGCAGCTGGTCGATTTCGGAGAGTTCGCTGCGGAACGCCTCCGTGGTCAGCGTCTCCAGCTGCGCGCGCAGCTTGCTGTAGGAGGGACTGCGGGCGGCGTCGGTGTCGGCTTGTGCTCCGGCGCCCGAGCCGGCGCTGTGATGGGAACTGTAGGACGAAGGCGTGTCGGCGGTGGAGGTCATGGAGGGGTGCGGCTCTTTCTGGCTGGCCCCGTGCGGCTGCGGCTGGGGCTAGGGCTGAGGGTGTGGTGTAGGGGGTGGATGACCGGCGCCGCACCCTGACCCTGGCCCAGGCCGGGACCGGGTCCGGCCGGGGGCGGGCGTCGCGCCGGTGCAGTGAAGCTGTTCCCTGCGGTCAGCGTGGGCGCGGTGAGTGCCGGTGTGCGAGCGCCTCGTAGGAGGCGGAGAGTGCGGGGGCCGCGCTCTCGTACGTACGCTGCGCCACGCCGATGAACAAACAGTCAACGACCAGGAGTTGGCTCGTACGGCTCGACATCGCCGCCGGCCGAAGCTCGCTCTCGCGGGCCGTGGAGGTGGTCAGCACGTGGTCGGCGTACTGCGCGATCTCTCCGTCGGAACGCCCCGTGATGGCGATGGTGGTGGCGCCGTGGTCGAAGGCGACACGCAGCGGTTCGATGACGTCGACCGTGCGGCCCGAGTGCGTGATGGCTATCGCGACGTCGCCGGCGCGCAGCTGCACGGCGGTGGTGACCGCGAGGTGCGGGTCGGCCTCCGCGTGTGCGACGTGGCCGATGCGCAGCAGCTTCTGAACGAGGTCCTTGCTGACGAGGCCGGAGGCACCGACGCCGTACACATCGACGCGGCGCGCTGTGGTCAGGGCGGTGACGGCGGCCTCGAGCTGGTGGGTGTCCAGGCCCGCGGCGGTGTCGGCGAGGGTCTGCTGCTCGTCGTGGGCGAGCTTGGCCACGACGTCGGCGATGGGGTCGTCCACCGCTATGTCGGCGGTGACGGCGGGGGCGGCGCCGGATTCCTGCTGGGCGGCGAGTCCGGCGAGCGCGAGGCGCAGATCCCGGTAGCCGGGGAAGCCGAGGAGGCGGGAGGTGCGTACGACCGTGGCCTCGCTCGTGCCGGTGCGTTCGGCAAGGCCGGTGACGGTCAGCTGGGCGCAGCCTGCGGGGTCTGCCGCGACCGTTTCGGCGACACGCTGCATGGAGCGCGTCATCGACGGGCCCATCGTGCGCACCTTGGCGGCGAGCGCGCCGGGAGCGGGTGGGCCGGGAGCCGGGCGGGCGGCAGGCGGGGTCGGGGCACCGCCGCCGTGGGGTCTGCCGTGCGTTCTGCCGCCTCTGGAGAAACTTTCCTTCAGATATGTCGTCATCGCTGGAAGATATTTTCACCGTGGAGGGTCCGTCAAGCCTTTCCGCCCGAACTCCACGGGGATTGTTCCGGGCCGCCCGCAGAGGACACCGGGCCTTTGGTGCAATGGAGATATGGACCAGCTTGAGCAGACACTTCACGCGGCACGCGCACTCGTACTCGCCGACCTGGAGGCCGGCAAGGTCGCGGACGCCGATGTGGTCTCGCTGGTCGAGGAGGCGGTCTCCCACCGCAGGTGGTGGGTCGAGCAGTGGCCCGACGGCATGGCCTTCGTCTACGGACTGATAGCCCAGGACGTGCAGGACGCCCTGCTGGACCGGTACGGGCGGTGGCCGCTGTGTCCGGTGTGCACCGGGTCCGACCCGCACGCACTGGACGTGGAGCCCGCACTGGGCGAGGACCCGCACTGGGTGTGCAGCGAGACCACGACGTCGGTGGCGCCGGTGGGAGCACTGGGCAAATGGCTCGGATGAGGCGGCAGCACGGCCGCAGCCGCAGCCGCAGCCGCAGCCGCAGGCCGGAGTGCGGGCGCGTGCTCGGGCAGGGGCCGTCGTTGTGACCGTCTACATCGATCCGCCCACCTGGCCCGGCCGCGGGTACATGTGGTCCCACCTGGTCAGCGACGTCTCCTACGACGAGCTTCACGCCTTCGCTGCCGGCATCGGCTGCCCGCCGCGTGCCTTCGACCGCGACCACTACGACGTACCGAGCGCGCGCTACGAGGCCGCGGTGACGGCGGGTGCCGCCGAGGTCGGCAGCAAGGAGCTGGTGCGCCGCCTCACGGACGCGGGCCTGCGCCGTCCACGACGGCGCGGTCCGGCTCCGGCCTCTGGGCAACCACCGGCCTCTGCGCAACCGCCGCCCCAGCCGGGTCCGCCGCCCCCGCCGCAGCGCCCTTCAGCGTGAGCCTCGTGCGCTTCTGTACGTGCGAGGCGAGAGCTGTCGCGGCGATGCCCCCCGCTGCGAGAGCCGCACCCGTCCACGCCACCGACTGGTAGCCCCAGCCCGCGCTGATGACCAGGCCGCCCAGCCAAGGACCCACGGTGTTGCCGATGTTGAAGGACGAGGTCGTCGTGGCGCCGGCAAGCGTGGGTGCCGCTCCGGCGACGTCGAACATACGGGTGTTCAGCGCCGGAGCGGTCATGAAAGCCGTGACGCCCAGCAGCAGTGCGAGCGCGACAGCGGCGACGCTGCTCCGGGCGAGGAGCGCCAGCAGGGCGAGTGCCGCGGCCGACGCGGTGATGCCGGCGTACATCGTGCCGAAGAGGTGCCCGTCGGAGACACGGCCGCCGATCGCCGTACCGATGAGTCCGCCCAGCCCGAACAGCGCCAGCACCGTGGGCACCCAGCTCTCCCGCAGGCCGGCCACATCGGTGAGCAGCGGCGCGAGGTAGGAGAAGACGGCGAAGACCGCGGCAGCGTTCAGCGCGATGGCGAGGACGGTGAGCCACACCTGCTTGTCCGCGTAGATGCGCAGCTCACGACGGAGGCGCGGACGGTCCTCACCCGTCGGTGGCTGCGTACGAGGCACGAGCGCCACCACCCCGGCCAGGGCGACCGCCGACATGACGGCCACCGCCCAGAACGCCGACCGCCATCCCGCGTGCTGCCCGAGAAGCGAACCGGCGGGCACCCCGACGATGTTGGCGATGCTCAGCCCGCCGACCATGACGGCCATCGCTCGCGCCCGTACGTTCACAGACACCAGCGAGACGGCGACGGCGGCGCCCACGGCCCAGAACCCGGCGCAGGCGAGTGCGCTGACGACACGGGAGGCGAAGAGCAACTCGTAGGTGGGCGCGAGAGCACCGGCCACCTGGCCGAACCCGAAGACGATGAGCAGCGTGATCAGGGTCGTACGGCGGGGCAGCCGCAGTGTGGCGGCGGCGAGCAGCGGAGCGCCCACGACCATGCCGACCGCGAAGGCGGAGATCAGCAGTCCGGCCTGGGGTATGGAGATGCCCAAGTCGCGGGATATGGGCTGCAGAAGGCCGGAGAGCATGAACTCGGAGGTGCCGAGCGCGAAGACCGACAGCCCCAGGACGTAGACGGACACCGGCATACGGCCCCGGGCGGCGGTGGTGGCAGACACATCACGCACCAACGACGGGCGACCGCCTCGGCATTCCCGTCCCGTCCCGTCGCCGTCCCGCCGGCGCTCCCGCTCCTCTCCCGCGTCTCTGTCCGCCCCGTTCAGGGGCGGCGCCCGAGCAGCGCCACCAGCCGGTCCTGCGGCACCACGTCGTCCGGTACGGGCACCGGCGGGCCGAAGATCCCGGCCTCCTGCCAGCTGTCGGCCTGCGGTGCGACATGGGCGTAGACGGCGTCGGCGAGTTCGTCCAGCATCCGGGACCGTACGCCGATGCCCTGAGCCAGGTCCCAGCCGTGCACGGCCAGGTCGCTGGTCATCTGCCAGCCGTACTCCGTCGCCGGGGTCTTGCCGCCGGTGACGTGAACGTCGCCGTGCAGGGCCCCCTTGCGGTGGAAGGCGGACCGCGAGCCGCTGCCCGCCTGTTCCCACGCGGCGACCGGGGCGTCGCCGACCACGTCGCCGTCGAAGCGGTCCCCGACCTCGGCGATGGTCTCGCCGTTCAGCAGATGCGGTGCCCAAAGATGCTCGCTGACCAGGTGGTTGACCAGCTCCCGTACATTCCAGTCGGTGCAGGGGGTGGGCTCGTCCCACTGCTGCTCGCCGACTTCGTGTACGAGCCGGTCCCACTCCTTGAAGGCAGACTCGAAGGCGTCAATCAGTTCCATGCGTCAATGGTGCGCGCGATGCTGCGGGCGGCATCTCGGAGCACCCGTACGGGCCACGGCGGGGACGGTCCGCGAAGGCGGTACAGGGGTGGCGCAGGCGGGACGCGGATGTGACGCAGGTCACGCTTGGCGGTGTCATACGGAATCCCGCCTTGGTACGTATACCGGGTGTCCTGCCTGCGAAGGGGAGGACGGCGCGGTCGCAGAGCCGCGTGCACTCGGGGGAGTGCCGGGGCGTCTGTGGCGAGTGACGCCGGTCTGTGGCCGGCTTTCACCGGCCCGGCGTCCCGGCACCGCGGCCGGCACCGCGCTTCTCGGCTCCCGTTCCGCGGCCGGCCGGCTCCCGTTCCGCCGTCGGCCGGCTCCCCGCTCAGCGGCTCGTCAACTCCCGTTCCGCGCGGGCTTCTCGGCCTCGGAACAGATCGGGACCTCTGTCGTGTTGCGGGTGCGGACACCCGGCAGCCAGCCCTCGAAACGTCCGCCACGGCCCTCGCCGGCCGCCTTCTCGACCCGGTACCAGCGGCGGGAGGACAGCCCCTTCTCGTCCGTGACCATCCGGCCGTCCGTGACGACGCAGCTCGCGGTGAGGCGGTCGCCGTGCCACACGCGGCCTGCCGCGTTGCCGGGGTCCGCATAGAGGGTGTACGGGTTCTCGGCGACCCGCAGGGAGCACTCCAGGGTCTGCAGATTCCGGCAGGGCTTCTCGGCGTTGTGCACGCGCAGGGTGACCGCGCCTCCGGACGGGTTCGCCGGGGCGGAACTGCGATCGGGCCCCGGCGTCGACGACGGCGAGACAAGCCACCACGTACCGCAGATGACGAAAGCGACCGCCGCCGCGGCGACAGCGATCAGTGCGACCGGCACGGGACGGCGGCGCGGACGTGGCGCCGGGACGACCGTGATGTCGTCGTGCGGCGCACGGACCCTCTCCCACAGACCGTCCGGCACTTCGATCCCGGCCTCGGCAGCCTGCAGTTGCTCGCGGAGGATCGCGGCTGTCTCCTCGCGTTGTTCAGCACGCATGCCGTTCTCCTCCCGCGCGGCCCGCGCGGCCCGCGCGCTGGGGAAGCGCGCCACGCAGCTTGTCCAGTGCCCGTCTCCGGGTCAGTGCCACCGTCCCCCGGTGCAGACCGAGAATCTTCGCGGCTTGATCGATCGTGTAGCCGTCCAGGTCGACGAGGACGACGACGCCTGCCTGGCGGACCGTCAACTGACGCAGCAGTCGCACCGTTTCCAGCTCCGAAGACCGCTGTTCCAGACCTCCGTCGTCCCACTGCGCCCCAGGCCCGGCTGATGCTGCTCCCGCATCGCCCGTGCCTGTGAACTCCACGTCCGCGACCAGCACTTGACGTCGTTCCCGCCGCCAGCCGTCACGAATCACGCTCAGGAGGGAGGAGAAGGCGTAGGCGTAGGGCTCCGGGTGTGCGAGGAGCCTCTCGGGTCTGGCGGCCAGTTTGAGATAGACCTCGTGCACGGCGTCCTCCGCCGACTGACGCGAACCGGCGAGCATGGCCGCTCTTCGGTACAGCCGGTGCAGCAACTCCAGGAAGACGTCGTCGAACGACGGATCGGGTGTGTCCTTGCCGGTAGCGGAAGAAGTGACCACGTGGCCTGGATCCTCTTTGGTGAGTGGCCTCTTGGCTGAAGTGGCGGTGCCTGGTTGCTGGTTGCTGGTTCGTGGTTCGTGGTTCGTGGTGCGTGGTGAGTCGTGGACGGGGCGTCGTTCGTCGGACGTCGTGCGGGACGTCGTACCTCGGCCGTGAAGGATCGGCTTCGCCTGACCAGGTTGGCAGTTCAGGGTCCTAGCAACCACGACGGGTGGCAAGTCCGCCCGGTTTCAATCACCCGTGACGAGCAACTCCATTTCGGTCTCCAGGTTGCGGCGGGCCACGCGCTCCCAGCGCTCACGGGCGTAAGCCGTACGGAAAAGCTGTGGCATGCCGAGGAGTTGACGCAGGACGTCGGCACGGCCCGCACGGAAGCGGTCGTCCGGCACGAAGGCGTACTCCTGGCGCACCGCGGCCGCATAACGGGCGTACTCCTGAGGCGGACCGGCCAGTACCGCCAGATCCGCGTCGCACAGCAACTCGCCGTTGACGTCGTCCGGTTCGGGGTCGTGGCTGACGGTGAGGCGCACGAGCCGGGCGACCTCGGCCGTACGGGCCGGGCCGACTCCCGCTTCGGGCAGGGCGCGTTCGGCCAGATGCGCGCTGCGCTCCTCGTTCTCGCTGCGGTCGGGGCGGTAGACCGCATCGTGGAACCAGGCCGCCAGCAGGACCGCTTCGACATCGGCTCCCGTTGTGTGCGGGACGATTTCGTCCACGCGGTTGAGTACGTCCAGGAGGTGATCGGCGGTGTGATGGTGCCGCTGCGGCTCCGACCACCGCGAGAGCAGGTTCTCGCCGTACGGGACGGGGTCCGGGTGTTCCTCACCGCCGCGGGCACTGATGAGGAGCGCGCCCCAGCGGGAGAGCAGGCGGGCGCGCGTCTTCCGCCCGGGATCATCGGTTGCCATGGGGCGATTGTGCCCCGGGGCTCGATGTCGACTTCCGGAGCGGCCCGGCGTGTGACAGAGTGCGTACATGTCTAGACCAATTCTCGAGGTGATCGCACTCACCGTCGAAGACGCTCTGGCCGCGCAGGCGGGAGGGGCCGACCGCCTCGAACTGGTCGCCGACATGGCCGCCGACGGACTCACACCCAGCCGGGAGACCTTCGTTGGGATCCGCGCGGCAGTCGGCATTCCGCTGCGCGTCATGCTGCGGGCGTCCGGCGGCTTCACGGTGGGGAGCGACGCCGCGCTGGACGGGCTGTGCGCGCGGGCGCGGCGGCTGCGCGCCGAGGGTGCCGACGAGTTCGTCCTCGGCTACCTCGACGACGCGGGCGGACCCGACCTGCGCGCGATCGGCGCCCTCACCGAAGCGATCGACGGCTGCCCCTGGACCTTCCACCGCGCCATCGACCGCGCGGCCGACCGCGACGGTCTGCGCAAAGCACTCGCGGACCTGGCCGGGGGCGGGCAGGGAGCGTGGGGTCAGAGCGTTGCCGGCGCCGGTCCGGACACGTATCTGACGGCCGGTTCGCCGCATGGCGTCGATGCGGGCGTCGAGGTCCTGCGTACGGAAGCGGCGCGCACGGCCGCGGGCGAACCGGGTTACGAGCCGGGGAACTTGGCCGGCGGCGGCCTGCGCCTCGACCATGTGCCGGTGCTCGCGGCAGCGGGAATCTCCGCCTTCCACATCGGCGCCGCGGCCCGCCCCCAGGGGTGGGACGGCCCGGTGGACGCGGGCACCGTCAGGGGGTGGCGCGAAGCGCTGGACGCCGGACGGGTTCCGGGCGACGGGCGGGGCGACAGTCGGGGCGAGGGGCCGGGCTCAGGCACAGGGCGCCGACTGCCGTGAGCCGGACGCCGGCATCTCGCGGGTGATGGCCCAGCGGTCGTGGTCCCGCCATGCGCCGTCGATGAACTGGAAGCCGGGGGAGTGCCCTTCGTGCCGGAAGCCCAGCCGTTCGACGAGTTTCGACGAGCGAGTGTTGGCGGGCTGGATGTCGGCCTCCAGCCGGTGCAGCCCCAACTCCTCGAAGGCGTAGGCCATGACGAGCCCGAGACCTTCGGTCATCAAGCCGCGGCCGGCGGTCGGCGCGTAGGCGACGTAGCCCAGGGTGCCGCACTGCCTGGTGCCCCGGACGATGTTGTTGATGTTGACGGAGCCGACGATGTCGCCTGTGCCGTGCAGGCAGACGACGTACCCCTCGTGAGTGGGCTGCTCGAACCTGGCGAGATGTTCGGCGAAGGCTTCGGGCGTCGTCTCCCGCTGCGGCACCCACGGGTGGTGAAGTCCCGTGCTGCGGCGGGAGAGTTCGGTCAGTTCCGCGTGATCGTGGCGGGTCACGTGCCGGATCGCCACGCGGGGGCCGCGCAGGAGAAACGTCGCTGAGGGCATCGCACGACGCTACGCCGGCCATGCCGGCGATGTCGGCGGTGCCCCACGACCGTACGGTCACATCGGCGACGGCTGCAGCACGAGGAAGTCCGCTCCGAACGGGTCCAGGCAGACCGCAAACCGCCCCACACCCTCGGCGTCGTCGGGGCCCATGACCACGCTGCCGCCGGCCTCCCTGACCTTGGCGAGGGTCGCGTCGCAGTCCGTGCTGTGGAAGACGGGGTGCCAGTACGGGCGGCCTCCGGACGGCGTGAGGTCCTCCGAAGACACCTGCATCAGCCCGCCGTGCATCCGCTCCTCCGGGGCACCGGACGGGCCGATGACGGTGTACGTGCCGCCGGCGTCGCCCGGCATCGGCATGTCCGTGAAGTCCCAGCCGTAGAGCCCCTTGTAGAACTCCTTCGCCGCTGCGGAGTCCGATGTGTACAGCTCGATCCACATCAACGAGCCCGGCTCGTCGACGAGTTCGAGCCCCGGCGTCTTGCCCGGCTGCAGCGCTGCGAACTGTCCGCCCTGCGGGTCGCTGAACTGGGCCATGCGCCCGGCGTCGCCGACGTCGAACGGATCGACTCTCACCGTGCCGCCCGCGTTGCGCACCTTCGCGGCTGCCGCGTCGACATCGGGAGTGCTGAAGTAGATCATCCAGGCCGAGCGGGCGCCTTCCTCAAGCGGCCCGAGGGCGGCGACGGTCTTACCGCCGGACTGGAAGAAGCCGTACTCCTCCTCGCCCGATCCGAACGGCTGGAACGTCCAGCCGAAGACACTGCCGTAGAAGGCCTTGGCTGCCGCGGCATCCCGCACGCCCAGGTCGAGCCAGCACGGGGCGCCCACAGCGAAGTCAGTAGTGATCATGCTGATTTCCTCCGGCCGTTCGGAAGTCGACGGACACGGTTCAGAGTCCCACCGGCCACTGACAATCGCGCGCCGACTGCGCGAACCCGCCCCGACCAGGCCGTACACCGGGACCGCCCGGCGCCCGGCCGCGTCAGCCCGTACAGCTCAGGGTCACTGCGCCGCCGCGGGCCCGTTCGTGCTCTCCCGCGGCTGGAGCACCGTGCGCAGAACGACGGTCTGCAGGGGCTTGTCGGAGCCCGCCAGGCGCTCCTGGAGCAGCGCGGCGGCGGAGGCGCCCAGGTCGTACGAGGGGAGCTGGACGGTGGTGAGGGGCGGCCGGACCAGGGAGGCCCAGGGGACGTCGCCGAAGGAGAGGACGCCGAAGGCGGGCGGCTCGATGCCCGCCTCGCGCAGCGCCTGCAGTGCGCCGACCGTCATCAGGTTGTTGGCGACGAACACCGCATCCGGGGGCGTGGAAAGAGCGAGCAGTTCCTGCATGGCCGCACGGCCGCCGTCGACGCGGAAGTCGGCGTGCCGGGTGTGGGCGCGCGTCCACTCGTCGGATGTGCCCGCCTCCCGCATCGCCGAGCGGTAGCCGGCGAGACGGTCCTCGGAGGTGGAGGCTCCGGCCGGGCCGGTGATGCAGGCGATCCGCTCGTAGCCGCGTTCGAGGAGGTGGGCTGTGGCGTCCTCGCCGCCGTGCTGATTGTCGACCATCACCGCGTCCACGGCTGCCGCGCGAGGGCGCCTGTCGACGGCGACGACGGGCATGCCGCGGGCGGTGAGGGCGGAGAGGTCGGTGCGTTTGCGGGAGGCGGCGGCCACGATGACGCCCGCCATCTGTTCGGCGAGTGCGATCTCGAGGTAGCGGCGTTCCTTGTCGACGTCCTCGTCCGTGTTGCACAGCACCACCGAGAGGTTGGTGCGCTGGGCGGCGTCCTCGACACCGCGGGCGAGTGAGGTGAAGAAGGGGTTCTCGATGTCCGGGATGAGGAGGCCGATGACGCTGGCGCGCTGCATCCGCAGGGAGCGGGCGACCCTGTTCGGGGAGAACCCGAGGTCGGCTGCGGCCTTGCGGACCCGTTCGACGCGTTCGGCGGTGACCCGGCCGCCGTTGAAGACCCGGGAGACGGTCGCGGGGGAGACCCCGGCGGTCCGTGCCACGTCGCTGATGGTTGCCACCGGACTCCTTCACGCCATCGCGCACCGTTGCGGAGAGCTGCTGTGCGCAACCTCTTGACACCCTCTGGACCGAACCTTACGTTCGCGTGAAATGGATTTCAACAGGTGCTGGCCAAGCCCCTGTCGGAGATCACCACGCGATGGTCCAGTGCTGCCTGCCCTCCCTGTCAGACGGGGAGGGGCATCGTAAGAGGCTTAGAGAAATCGATTTCATCACGGAGTATTCATGCTCGACGAGTTGGCCAGGCGTACGGACAAGATCACCCGGTCCGTCAGTCCGGAGAACTTCACCGGTGCCAAGGGCGCCGGGTGCCGGGCCACCGAGGGTACTGGGGCTCAAGCCGCCGGAGCACTGGGCCGGGGCTGGAAGATCTCCCCCAGCATCGAGATCGCACCTGGCCGGACGGCTGAACTCGCCGACATCGCCGGACCGGGGACCGTCCGGCACATCTGGTGTACGACCGCGCCGCACCGTGCCTGGCGCGGCACACTGCTGCGGGCGTACTGGGACGAAGCGGCCGAGCCGGCCGTCGAAGTGCCGCTCGGCGACTTCTTCTGCAACGGCTGGAACGTCTTCAGCCAGGTCTCCTCCCAGCCCGTGGCCGCCAATCCCAACGGCGGTTTCAACTCGTACTGGCCGATGCCCTTCCGCGAGCGCGCCCGCTTCACGCTGGAGAACCTCTCCGCCGAGACGGTCACGCTCTACTACCAGATCGACTACGAGCTGGGCGACGTGCCCGACGACGCCTGCCGGCTGCACGCCCAGTGGCGGCGCAGCAGCCCGGTGCCCTACGGCGAGACGCACACGCTGCTGGAGGGCATCGAGGGGCGCGGACAGTACGTGGGCACCTATCTCGCCTGGGCCACCAACAGCCCCGGCTGGTGGGGCGAGGGCGAAGTGAAGTTCTACCTGGACGGGGACATGGACTTCCCCACCATCTGCGGTACCGGCACGGAGGACTACTTCGGCGGCGCCTGGAACTTCGACGTCCCCGGGCAGGGCTACACCGCCTACACCACGCCCTATCTGGGCCTGAACCAGATTCTGCGGCCCGACGGGCTCTACGCCAGCCAGCAGCGGTTCGGGATGTACCGGTGGCACGTGGCCGACCCCGTCCGCTTCTCCCAGGACCTGCGGGTGACCGTCCAGTCGCTCGGCATCGGCCCGGGCAACGGCAACGGACTGCCGCACCGCTACCGGCCGACCAGCGACGACATCGCCTCCACCGCGCTGTTCTACCTGGACGCGCCTTCCGCGACGGTGCGGCCGCGTACACCCGGACTCCTCGAACTCGAAGTGGATTAGGGCCTGATGAGAGCGAGTACAGGAATCCCCGCAGGGGGCGGCGTCACCCGGCGTGGCGTGCTGGCGGCCGGGGCTGCCGGTGCCGCGGCGGCTGTCACCGCCGGCTGCGGCGGGAGCGCGAACGCGGACGGCGGGCCGTTGAAGTTCTGGAACTGCTACGCGCCCCAGCACTCCGACGATCCGGCGCTGAACGCGCAGAGCAAGTGGTTCACCGATCTGGTCGGCAAGTGGAACGCCACCCACGAGACCAGGATCGAGCTGTTCTACATGCCGCCGCCGACGTACCAGAACGGCTCCAAGGTGCCCACCGCCTTCGCCGCCGGCGCGGGCCCCGACATCTTCCTCGCCAGCCCCGGTGACTTCCTGCGCTACTGCAACGGCGGCGTCCTGGCCGAGCTGACCCCGTACATGGACGAGGCGGCGGTCAAGGACTACTACCCGGACACGCTCGCCAGCCGCATGGTGGACGGCAAGGTCTACGCCCTCCCCATGGAGGTCGAGCCGCTGGTCGTCTACTACGACGTCGCCGCATGGGAGAAGGCCGGGCTGTCGGAGGGCGATGTCCCCACGACCTGGGGCGAGTTGCTCGACGTCGGCGACAAGCTGACCACGAGGACCCGGGCCGGGCTCGCCTTCCAGCGCCAGATCGTCGAGTCCATCAAGACGTCCGGCCTCAAATAGCACCCGCCCGCCCGAAAGCAGCAACTCCCCGAGCCGACCAACCACTTACGGAGGCAATCCATGGCACGCATCGGTCTGCTCCCGATCTCCGACGGCCGCGACTACGTGCAGCGTGACGTCCACGACCACGTCGAGCGCGCCGCGGCCCAACTCGCGGGCATGCTCCGCGAATCCGGGCACGAGGTCTTCGTCTCCCCGGAGCAGGTCACCAGCAACACCCTCGCCGGCTCGCAGGCGCGCTGGGTGGCCGACCAGCATCCCGACATCACGATCCTCCACCACTCCGTGTGGACGTTCCCGCACTTCACCGCGCTGGCCGCCGACGCAACTCCGGGGCCGCTGCTGCTGGTTGCGAACATCGATCCCCAATTCCCGGGCATGGTCGGCATGCTGGCGGGCGGCGGCGCGCTCGACCAGCTGGGACGCACCCACGCGCGCGCCTGGGGCGACCTGGACGAGCCCGAGGTGAGGGAACGGATACTCACGCACGTACGGGCCGCTGCCGCCGTGACGGGACTGCGCGGGTCCACCTTCGGGCGCATCGGCGGGCGGCCGATGGGGATGTACACGGCGACCGCCAACACCGACCAGTGGATGAAGACCTTCGGCGTCGACGTCGAGGAGATCGACCAGTGGGAGATCGTACGGCGCAGCGAGAACGCCGGCCAGAAGCGTGTCACCGCGGCCCGTGAGTGGCTGGAGAAGCACGCCGCGGGCATCCACTACGACGGCGACAGGCTCACTCCCGCACTGCTGGAGCGGCAGATCCGCAGCTACTACGCGATGCGTGAGCTGATCGACGAGTGGAACCTGGACTTCTCCGGGATCAAGGGCCAGCCCGAACTGACCGCCAACTTCTGCACGATGGACATCGCCGAGGCGTTGCTCAACGATCCCTACGACTGGGAGGGGCCCAAGGAACCCCATGTCACCTCCACCGAGGCCGACATGGACGCGGCGCTGACGATGCAGCTGCTGAAGCTGCTGACCGGCGACCCGGTGCTCTTCGCCGACGTACGGCACTACCACGCCGACAAGGACGTGTGGGACCTGTGCAACTCCGGTCAGCACGCCACCTGGTACGCCGCGCGCTCCGACGACCCGGCCGAGAACCTGCGGCACGTCAACTTCTACCCGGAGGTCTTCTACTTCCCGGCGGGCGGCGCGTCCGTCCAGCACCTGGCCGCGCCCGGTGAGATGACCTTCGCGCGGCTCACGCGGGAGGACGGCGCGTACCGGATGCACGTCATGAGAGGCGGCTTCAACAGCTACGACGAGGAGACCAACGAGCGCATGATGCGGGCCTCCACATGGGAGTGGCCGCACGCCTTCGCCTCGCTCAACTGCGAGGCGGAGGAGTTCCTTTCGAAGTTCGGCGCCAACCATCTGCACGCGGTGCCGGGTGACCACGTCGCGGAGCTGCGAGCGGTGTGCCGCCAACTCGGCATCCGCTACGACGGTTTCGGGGATGCGTCTGCCTGACCCCGCCCCGGCACGGGGGCGCCGGGGCTCCGCCCCTGGACCCTCTCGCGGTCGCCGCGCAGCACACCGTGGGGCCTGCCCTCGACTCCGTCGCGCGGCGGCGCGTCCGCGCCGGCCCGGTCCCGACGGGCGCGGGTGCCGGGGCTGTCGCCCCTGGACCTGGCCCCGGGCCGTCGGGCGTGGGATTCCGGGGGACGGATCCGCAGCCCGGTGCGCAGCCCTGCGGCACCCGGCGCCGCCGGGACCCTGGCTACGCCAGGGGACGTGCGCCCGGTCGCGGCGCGAAGTGCCGTCCCGTCGAGAAGAAGTCCGGCACCAGCCCCTCCCGGCCCCCAGGCCACGGCCCCCTGGGTCAACCTGGGTACTCGCGTCCCGCAGCCCACCGATCAAGGAATGCGCTTCATGACCCTGCTGCTCGGCATCGACATCGGCACCTCCAGCTCCAAGGGCGTCCTCACACGTCCGGACGGGCAACTCGTCGCGCAGGCCGTGCGCGAACACGACACCTCCAGCCCCCGGCCGGGATGGGCCGAGCACGACGCGGAGACCGTGTGGTGGCGTGACTTCACCGAGCTCGCCGCCGAGTTGACGGCCGGCGCCCCCCGGGGCGAGACGCTCGCCGGAGTCGGCGTCAGCGGGATCGGGCCGTGTCTGCTGCCCGTCGACGGCGACGGCACGCCGCTGCGTCCCGCGATCCTGTACGGCGTCGACACCCGCTCCGGCGACCAGATCGCGGAGCAGACGGAGCGCTACGGCGAGGACGAGATCATGCGGCGCTGCGGCTCCGCCCTCACAAGTCAGGCGCTCGGGCCCAAGTTCGCCTGGATCCGGCAGCGCGAGCCCGAGGTGTACGGGCGTATGCGCCGCTGGTACATGGCGAGTTCCTTCCTCGTGCACCGGCTCACCGGCGCCTACGTGCTCGACCACCACTCCGCCAGCCAGTGCGACCCGCTCTACGACCTGCGCGGACGCCGCTGGATCGAGGAGTGGTGCGAGGAGACCGCCCCCGGCCTGGAGTGGCCCCAACTGGTGTGGCCCGCGCAGGTCGTGGGCGAGGTGACGGCAGCCGCCGCCGGTGCGACCGGCATCCCCGCCGGTACGCCCGTCGTCGCCGGCACGATCGACGCCTGGGCGGAGTCCGCGGCGGTCGGTGCGACCGGCACCGGCGACCTGATGCTGATGTACGGCACCACGATGTTCCTGGTCGACGTCGTCGGCGAACCCGTCCCCGACCCCCGCCTGTGGTCGACGGCGGGCGTTTTCGAGGGCACTTCGTGTCTCGCCGGCGGCATGGCCACGTCCGGCGCCGTGACGAGCTGGCTGCGCGACCTGACCGGCACCGGCTACGGCACCCTCACGGAGGAGGCGGGTGCGCTGCCGCCGGGCGCTGAAGGGCTGCTCATGCTGCCGTACTTCGCGGGTGAACGTTCACCGCTCTTCGACCCCGACGCCCGCGGCGTTGTCGCAGGCCTGACGCTCCGGCACGGCCGTGCCCATCTCTACCGGGCCGCGTTGGAGGCCACAGCCTTCGGGGTACGGCACAACCTCACCGCCATGCGTGAGGCGGGCGGCGACCTCCGCCGAATCGTTGCCGTGGGCGGCGGCGCACGGGAGCTGTGGACGCAGATCGTCTCCGACGTCACCGGCCTCGAACAGTCGGTGCCCCGCCACACCATCGGCGCCGCCTACGGAGACGCGTTCCTGGCCGGCGTCGGCACACGCCTGGCGACGCGCGAGGACATCACCGACTGGAATCCGGTCGAGTCGACGGTCGTCCCCGACACCGGCCGCAGCCGCATCTACGACGAGCTCTACGGGCACTACCTCGCGCTCTACACGTCCACACGGGAGACGGTGCACGCGCTGGCGGCCCGGCAGCTCGCAGACGGGTAGCGCGAACCACGCAAGGACTACGGCTGCCGCACCAGCGCGTAGGCGAGGCAGGCGAACGCCGCCGTGTTGCACGCCGCCCGGACCACGTTCCAGCGGACCCATGGGCGTTCGAACTGTGCGCGCAGCGCCGCCAGTTCGGTGGTGCTGTCCGGTGACCCGCCCGCGTCGAGCTGGTTGTTGAGCGGCACGTTGAAACGCATCGTGATGATGAGAACAGCCGTGTACAGGACGAATGCCGCCACGGTCCACGCCGCCGCCGTCCCGCCCTCCCCGACGAGTTGCAGCGCCGCGGCGGCGGCCGTCAGCACGAGCGATCCCACGAAGAGCAGCATGAACCAGCCGTTGATGATGGCCGTGTTGATGCGCTGCATCGTCTCGACGAACGTACGCTCCCCGGACCTGCGGAGGCCGGGCATGACCGCGCACGCGAAGCCGTAGTAGAGCCCCGCGCTCAGGCCCGTGGTGAGCGTTGCGGCGATCAGCGTGGCTGTCTGGAACTCCCGGAGCATGGCTTCCTCTTGTGGGCTACCGCGGTAGGGGGTCGGGATGGCTCTCAGGTACGTCGTGCGGACACACCGGGTAGCTCTAACGTGCCGTCGATGAACACTCCGTACAACACCTCGAAACGACGGCTGGGGCGGCGTCTGGGAGAGGCCGTCAGTCTATTGCCCGTCGGGCTGTGCGCGCTCGCTGCGGCTCTGGGCGGGCAGGGTGAGACCGCGCGCCGGTGGATGCGCGCGGAGGCCGGGCCCGACGTGGTGCGGCCGGGGACGGCGCGTGTTGCGGTGCATGCCGTACTCACCGTGCTGCTGGGCGTCTTGTCGCTGGTCCTGGCCGCCGTGATCTTCCTCGCCGTCGCCCGCGGATTGTTCTACGGGCTTGTGGACCGCGGTCCCTACGACCACTCCTGGGGCGGTCCCAGCAGAGCCGGCGCCTGGCTCGCGCATTTCGCTGCGGCCACGCCGTTCGCCGTCGGGTCGACAGGACTGCTCTACGGCGTCGCCCGTCTGCACAGCCGGATGACCGCCCCGCTGCGGGGGGTGCGCAGATCCGTCTGGGTGCTGCCGGCGGTGCTGGTGAGCTGCGCGGCCGGGGCGCTGTTCGTGACCGGGTTCGTACGGCAGCTGCCCTGACCGGGCTCAGCGGCACGCCAGCGCCGCCGGCAGCGGCGCCGAGTGCAGCACCGTCAGGCCCGAGACGGCCCGGGTGAGGGAGACGTAGAGGCGGCGCAGGCCCGTGCGGATGTCGGGTTCGGCGTCGACGACGGCGGCGGGCTCGTCCAGGACCACGTAGTCGTACTCCAGGCCCTTGGC
>DATMEI010000046.1:0-2474 GCA_035556995.1 Streptomyces sp. | reverse complement strand
CCGTCCCTGCTGCGCTGGGACCGCGACCTCTACGCGGTGCCGGCCATCATCGGCGCCACCGTGGCGGCGCTGCTGCTGGGCGTGGGTGCCCTCAACGCGGTGACGATGACGCTCGCCGCCACTCTGGCGTTCGTCGTGCGTCTGCTGGCGATGCGCTACGGCTGGCGCGCGCCGCGTGCCTGGCACCGGCGCTCAGAGGTCGAGGACGCCGAGCCGGGCAGCTGACGGAGAGCCCCCGACCTGCGGACCTTCTGGCGTGAGGACGCCAGGAGGCTCGGATACCGGCTGGTAACTTCTCGGTGTACGGTACTTCCATGTCCGACACCCTCACCGAAGCCACCCTCAGCGAGTTCGACCGCGACACCGCCGTGAGGCTGCGCGAGCCCGGTGTCTACGACGTACGCCTCTCCCCGGGCTGGGCCATCGGCCACGCCCTCAACGGCGGCTATCTGCTCGCCGTCATCGGCCGTGCGCTCGGCGACGCCCTGCCGCACCCCGACCCCTTCACCATCACCGCGCACTACTTCTCGGCCACCACACACGGTCCGGCGGCCATCCGTACCGACACCGCCCGTACCGGCCGTACGCTCTCCTCCGGCTCCGCCGGGCTCTTCCAGACCGACACCCACGGCAACGAGGTCGAGCGCATCCGCGTCCTCGCCTCCTACGGCGATCTGGACACGGTCAGCGACGAGGTCCGCACCAGCGCCGAGCCACCGCCGATGCCGCCCCGCGAGCAGTGCTTCAGCGCACACGACAACCCCGCGGGGCCGGAGGCGGGCCCTGAGATGGGCAAGCGGCTCGACCTGCGGCTCGACCCGGCCACCTGCGGATGGGCCGTCGGGGCGCCGAGCGGGCGCGGAGAGATGCGCGCGTGGTTCGGTCTGGCCGACGGCCGGGACGCCGACCCGTTCTCCCTGCTGATGGCCGTGGACGCCCTGCCTCCCACCGCTTTCGAGCTGGGCCTGAGGGGCTGGGTGCCGACCGTCGAACTCACCGTCCACGTCCGTGCCCGGCCGGCCTCCGGGCCGCTGCGCGTCTCCGTGAGGACCGTCAACCTCGCCGGGGGGTTCCTGGAGGAGGACGTGGAGGTCTGGGACAGCGCCGGGCGGCTCGTCGCCCAGTCGCGGCAGCTGGCGCGGGCGAAGACCGACTGAGGCGCACCGGCGGCCGGCGGCTGCTACGGGCCGGTCCCGGGGCGGCCCGAGCCAGGGCCGGGACCGGAGCCGGAGAGTGACGGCGCCGGGGGCAGCTCGCGCCGCTGTGCCGCCGGGGGCAGCTGGGGCGCCGGTGCCGGCACCGGCGGGGGCAGCTCGGGCATGCCCGCCGATGCGCCCGCTGATGTGCCGGTCGGTGCGCCGTCCGGTGCGTTCGCCTCCCGGCTGAAGAACCACCTCATCCTCGGCTCCACAAGAAGCCGGAAAGTCTTCCGCACCGGTGCGGCACACAGGACGGTCATCATCGCCGCGGCGAGCACCGTGACACCGATGCGTCCGAGGGGGAGATCGGCCCCGTACGTGCCGTACCAGTCGAAGCGCTGGGAGACCTGGAGCGGGTAGATGTGCAGCAAGTACGCGTAGAGGGTCCCGGCGCCGAGTGTCGTGAACCACATGCGCCGACGTGGCACCCAGGACAGGAAGCACACGGTCATCACCAGTGCGCAGCCGAAGGACGCCAGGGTCATCACCGCCCCCGCCCAGGCCGGCAGGCCCAGTTCCTGTGCCGCCCTGTCGTGCAGGAAGGGTGCCCCGGAGATGCGCGGCACCGCCCAGTACGAGATCAGCAGCGCACCCGCGGTGACCGGAACGGCGAGAATGCGCACCGCGCGCCGCCGGACCATCTCGAAGTGCTCGGGCCGCAGTCGGAGGCCCAGCACGAAGAAGGGCAGAAACTGGGCCGCCCGCATCAGGTCCAGATCCGCGTTGACGCTCGGCGTGACGCTCGCGGCGACGGCGATCACCACCGAGACGGGCAGGGGCCATCGCAGGAGTTTCCAGATGGGTGTCGTCAGCCGCCACAGACACAGTGCGACCAGGAACCACATGGCGAACCCCGGCTCCTGGTACCGGAATTCACGGTCCGGGTCGTCGGCGGCCCACCGCATGAAGAAGGTGAACAGCGTCTGGAAGACGACGTACGGCACGACGAGGCCCGCGATCAGCCGCCTGATCTGCCGGGGCCTGCACTCGAAGCCGCGCGAAAGGTAGCCGGAGATGACGATGAACGCCGGCATGTGGAAGGAGTAGAGCAGGTAGTAGAGCGCGCTGGTCGTGCGGCTGTCGCCGGTCAGCGGCGCCCATGAGTGCCCGACGGCGACGAGCACGATCGTGAGGTACTTCGCGTTGTCGAGGTAGGGGTCCCGTGTGCGGTCCCGCTGCCCGGGTGCCTCGGCCGTCTGCACCTGCACCCGGTCGGACGGAGCCGTCAACCCGGGTGCAGGAGAGGGAAGTTCAGTGCGGAGCGGAGGCAGGGGC
>DATMEI010000045.1:0-10424 GCA_035556995.1 Streptomyces sp. | reverse complement strand
CCATACGCGACTTCGCCACGGGCAAGGCCGGGATGCTGCTGTGGCAGGCGGCGGCGACCAGCATCAAGTCGAACGGCATGAAACAGGACGAGTACGGAGTCGCTCCGCTGCCCGTGCAGGCCCCCGGCTCGGGTGAGAAGGGCACCAAGTCGATGGTGGCGGGCATCAATCTGGCCGTCTTCAAGAACACCGACAACATCGACGGCGCCATGGAGTTCGTGAAGTTCATGACCTCCGACAAGGAGCAGCGCACCCTGAACGCCGCCTACGGCGCCATTCCCCCGGTGGAGGCCGCCCAGAGCGACAAGGCCTTCGACACCCCCGACTTGAAGGTGCTGCGCGAGGTGCTCAACACCGCCTCCGCGCCGCTGCCGCAGGTACCGGACGAATCGAAGTTCGAGACGCTCGTCGGCACGGCGACGAAGGAGCTGTTCGCGGACGCCGCCGCCGGCCGGAAGGTGACGACGGAGTCGGTGCGCAAGGAACTCTCCGCGGCCCAGCAGCAGATGCGGAAGTGAGCGTCGTCCCATGACCACGCTCAGCCCTCCCGGTACGTCCCGCACCGAGGACGAGCCGGGGCCGCCCGGCAAGGGGCCCGAACACGTCCGGCGCAGGCGCATCCTCCCCGACCGCCTGCGCCGGGCCGGGCTCCCCTACCTCCTGCTGCTGCCGGCGCTGATCCTCGAAATCCTCATCCACCTGGCCCCGATGGCCGTAGGTGTGGTGATGAGCTTCAAGGAACTCACGCAGCAGTACATCCGCAACTGGGACCAGGCGCCCTGGATCGGCGCCGGCAACTTCCGTATCGCCGTCGACGTGAACGCGCCCGTCGGTGAGGCGCTGCTGCACTCCTTCCTCATCACCTGCGCGTTCACCGTGCTCGCCGTCTCCCTGGCCTGGCTGCTGGGGGTGACGGCGGCGATCCTGATGCAGGAGTCCTTCCGCGGACGCGGGCTGCTGCGGGCGCTGTTCCTGACGCCGTACGCGCTGCCCGTCTACACCGCCGTCATCACCTGGTCGTTCCTGCTCCAGCGCGACGGCGGCATGGTCAACCACGTCATACACGACCAGTTGGGGCTCACCGACTCCGAACCCTTCTGGCTGATCGGCGACAACAGCTTCATCGCGCTGGTCGTCGTCTCCGTCTGGCGTACGTGGCCCTTCGCGTTCCTCATCCTGATGGCGGCGCTGCAGAACATTCCCAGGGAGCTGTACGAGGCCGCCCAGGTCGACGGTGCGGGCATCCGGCAGCAGATCCGCCGCATCACGCTGCCCTCGCTGCGTCCGGTCAACCAGGTGCTCGTGCTGGTCCTCTTCCTGTGGACGTTCAACGACTTCAACGTCCCGTACATCCTCTTCGGCAAGTCGGCACCCGAGGCGGCGGACCTGATCTCGATCCACATCTACCAATCGTCGTTCGTCACCTGGGACTTCGGCTCCGGATCGGCCATGTCGGTGCTCTTGCTGGTCTTCCTGCTCGTGGTGACGTGCGGCTATCTGCTGGCGACCGGCAGGGGAAGGAAGTCACGATGACGGCATCCGCCAAAGCCGCGGCCGCGTCCCCGGCCGTGTCCCCCACCGCGCCGCCACGCTCCTTCATCTGGACGCGGCGCATCGTCCTGACGCTGCTCGCGCTCTTCGCGGCCACCCCGCTGCTGGTGATGCTGAGCAGTTCGCTCAAGCCGCTCCAGGACGTCTCGGACCGCTTCCGGTGGATACCGACGCAGGTGACCATCAGCCCTTACCTCGACATCTGGAGCACGGTCCCGCTCGCCGACTACTTCCTCAACTCGCTGATCGTGGCCGGCGCTGCGACCGGCTGCTCCGTCGTCATCGCCACCTTCGCGGCGTACGCCGTCAGCCGCTACCGCTTCCGCGGCAAGCGCCTGTTCACGGTCACGATCCTCTCGACGCAGATGTTCCCCGGCATCCTCTTCCTGCTGCCGCTCTTCCTCATCTTCGTCAACCTGGGGAACGCGACGGGCATCGCGATCTACGGTTCGCGCGGCGCGCTCATCGTCACCTACCTCACCTTCACGCTGCCCTTCTCGGTGTGGATGCTGATCGGCTACTTCGACTCCATCCCCCGTGACCTGGACGAGGCGGCGCTCACCGACGGCTGCGGCCCGCTGGGCGCGCTCTTCCGCGTCGTGGTCCCGGCGGCGGTGCCGGGCATCGTCGCCGTGGCCGTCTACTCCTTCATGACGGCCTGGGGCGAGGTCCTCTTCGCGTCCGTCATGACGAACGAGGCGACCCGCACCCTCGCCATCGGCCTGCAGGGCTACGCCAACCAGAGCCAGGTCTACTGGAACCAGGTCATGGCCGCCTCGCTCGTCGCGAGCGTGCCCGTAGTCGCCGGATTCCTGCTGCTCCAGCGTTATCTCGTCACCGGCCTCACTGCGGGTGCCGTCAAGTGAGCGTCCGCGGCGGCCACTTGATGTGACCCGCCGTGGACGCTCGTACGGAAAGGAAGTCCGTGTCCGAACCTGTCCACTCCCCCCACACGCCGCCACCGTCGCTGTCGCTGCCCCCCGACTTCCGCTGGGGCGTGGCCACTTCGGCGTACCAGATCGAGGGTGCAGCCTCCGAGGACGGCCGCTCGCCGTCGATCTGGGACACCTTCTGCCGTGTGCCGGGCGCCGTCGCCGGCGGTGAGAACGGCGACGTCGCGTGCGACCACTATCACCGCTGGCGCGAGGACCTCGGTCTCATGCGGCAACTGGGCGTGGACTCCTACCGCTTCTCCCTCGCCTGGCCACGCGTCGTACCCGGCGGCGACGGCGAAGTCAGCACGCCCGGACTCGCCTTCTACGACCGGCTGACCGACGCCCTGCTGGAAGCGGGCATCACCCCCTTCCCGACGCTCTACCACTGGGACCTGCCGCAGGCCCTGCAGGACCGCGGCGGCTGGCCCGCACGCCGAACGGCGGAGCACTTCGCCGCGTACGCCTCGGCGGCAGCCGAGAAGCTGGGCGACCGCATCCAGCACTGGGCGACGCTCAACGAGCCGCTGTGCTCGGCCTGGATCGGCCATCTGGAGGGGAAGATGGCACCGGGTCTCACCGACATCGACGCGGCCGTACGCGCCTCCTACCACCTGCATCTGGGCCATGGCCTTGCCGTGCAGGCCATCCGCGCCGCCGTGCCGCACGCCGAGGTGGGCATCGTCAACAACCTCACCCACTGCGAGCCCGCCTCCGACCGTGAAGCCGATGTCGCGGCGGCACGGCGCGCCGACGGACACGTCAACCGGTGGTGGATGGACCCGCTGCACGGCCGCGGCTATCCGCAGGACATGCTGGAGCTTTACGGCGTCGAACTCCCCGAGCGTCCGGGCGACTTGGAGACCATCGCCGCCCCGCTCGACTGGCTGGGCCTGAACTACTACTTCCGCAACCTCGTCGCCGACGAGCCCGGCGGCCCCCTCCCCCGCGCCCGCCAGGTGCTGCTGCCCGGCGCCCGCCGTACCGCCATGGACTGGGAGGTGCACGCGCAGGGCCTGACCGAGACGTTGCTGCGCATGACCGACGACTACGGCGCCCGCTGCCTGTACGTCACGGAGAACGGCTCCGCCTACCCCGATGTCGTCGGCCCCGAGGGGCAGGTCGACGACCCCGAGCGCATCCGCTATCTGGAGGAGCACCTGGCCGCGTGCGCCGACGCCGTCAACCGCGGGGCGCCGCTTGCGGGTTACTTCGCCTGGTCGCTTCTGGACAACTTCGAGTGGGCCTACGGCTACGACAAGCGCTTCGGGCTCGTACACGTCGACTACGCCACCCAGCGGCGGACGCTGAAGGGCAGCGGGCACCGCTACGCGGACATCGTCCGCGCCCATCGGCGCCGCGCCCGCCGCGCTGCCTGAGGGGCGGCCGGGCCGAGCCGGCCCGGCCGCCCTGGGGCCTGTTTCCTCAGCAGGTGTAGTCGACCAGGTCGAACGACTCGTAGTGGTCCTCGGTGAAGTAGTCCTCCTGCTCCTTGTCGCCGGTCACGATGCGCTTGGCACCGCGGTCGTCGGAGCCTGGCGTCTCGACGGTGTACTCGTGGTAGTAGCCCTCGCTCTGGTCCGGCAGGATGCCTTCGCGGTTCTGGAAGACGGTGCCGTCCTGCGGGTACGGGTAAGGCCCGCCCTGCTCGATGAGTTCGAGGGTGTCGTGGGCCTCGGCGGGCAGCTTCGACTCGCAGACGTCACCGACGTCGGCAGGTGCGACGGCGGCGGGAGCCGAGAGTGCGGGGGCGGATACGGGTGCGGTCGCCTGGGCGACGGCGGGGCCGCCGACCAGGAGAGTGACGGACAGGGCACCGAGGGCGCTGATGCGCGCGATTCGTGGGGGGAATCTCATGCTTCCCATGCTGACGCGCGTAGATGACATGTCAACGCCAAGTGAGGGATTTTTCCCCGCCGTTCACCCGACTCCACCCAGCCGGCGGTGACGCTCCTCAAGCTGCCGGGCACCCTCGGCCGTCGGTGAACCGTGCAGCCGGAGCCGTGCGATGCCGCCGTCGGGGAAGATGTCGAGGCGAACGTGTGTGACGGCCGGAGCGTCCGGGAGCAGGAAGCGGTGCACGGTGTCCGGCTGGAGGCGGGTGCGCGGCAGCAGCTCCTGCCACTCGCTCTGCTCCCCGTCCCGGCCCCAAAGCGCCGCCCAGCCCGCCGCGTTGCCCTTGAGATAACCGGTGTCGATCTCGGCGGCACGGATGTGGGACTGAGCGGTCAGGGCGTAGCGGATCCAGTCGTTGCCCGTGTCGCGCCGCCTGCGCGTCTCCCAGCCGTCGTCCATCTTCCGTGAACGGCCCGGCTGGATGGTGTTCGTGGGCGGCGAGTAGAACCTGTCGGAGGCGTCCTGCACGGCGCCGCCGTTCTCCAGCGCCACGAGATCGAAGGTGCCCAGAGTGTTCAACCACTGTGGATCGGGGACGACTTCGCCGTACACGCGCAGCCGTGCGATGCCGCCGTCGGGATGCTGGTTGACGCGCAGGTGCGTGAAGCGCTTCGCCAACTCGACCGTGAAGCCGTTGGCGGCATGACCGCCGATGTCGGTCTGCGGGACAAGGGTCGTCCACTCGACGCCCTCCGCGAGGAGTTCCCGCGGTGAGGGCGCTCCCGCGACCGCGGCGGCCTCGACCGAGACGGCACGTGGATAGTTGCCGCGGAAGTGGGCGGTGTCCACCACGATTCCCCGTACGACTCCGGGGGCCCCGAGCCGTACCAGCGCCCAGTCGTGGTCGTCGGCGGCCGGGTGCGGCGAGACGGCATCCACGCCGCGACGGCGGCGCGTCTCCCAGCCGTCCATGATCTTGCCCTTGTGGCCGAAGCGTTCGGGGTCGAACTCGGCGGGTTCCGGCCGGAGCATGTTCTCGCGTTCGGCGAAGAACTCGTCGTTCGCCGCGATGACACCGGCGCCGAGGCGGCGGTCGGCCAGGTCGACGAGGTGGGCGAAGGGGAAGTCGGTGGTGCGGTAGTCGGCGTAGGGATCGCCGCCCAGGTACGGGCTCGCGTCGCCGGCGAAGATGGAGCTGGAGCTGGAGCTGGAGGTCATGATGCGGGCCTCTCGATCAGTTGTCCGGTCTGCTGGAGAGGACGTCCTTGGTCGGCGATCTGCTCACCGCGCAGCCAAGTCGCCCGTACGACCCCGTGCAGGGTGCTCCCCGCGTACGCGGTGACCGGGTTGCGGTGGTGCAGCCGCGCCGGGTCCACGGTGAAGGCCTCCTCGGGGGCGAGGACGGCGAAGTCGGCGTCGTGGCCCGGCGCGATGGCGCCTTTACGGCCACTCAGCCCGGCCAGCGCGGCCGGTCCCGCGGACATCCAGCGGGCCACGTCGTCCAGGGTGTGCCCGCGCTTGCGTGCCTCGGTCCATATGGCGGGCAGGCCCAGCTGGATCGAGGAGATGCCGCCCCAGGCCGTACCGAAGTCGCCGTCCTTCAACTCCGCGGTGCAGGGCGAGTGGTCGCTGACGACGCAGTCGATGACTCCGTCCGCGAGGCCCTGCCAGAGGGCGTTTTGGTTCGCGCGCTCGCGGATGGGCGGGCAGCACTTGAACTCCGTTGCACCGTCGGGGACTTCCTCCGCGGTCAGCGTGAGGAAGTGCGGGCAGGTCTCGACGCTCAGCTGTACGCCTTCGCGCCGGGCTTGCGCGATGAGCGGCAGCGCGTCGCTGGAGGAGAGGTGCAGCACGTGCACGCGTGCGTCGAACTCGCGGGCCAGGGTGACGAGTCGGGCGATGGCGTCGTTCTCGGCCGCACGCGGGCGTGAGGCGAGGAAGTCGGCGTACGCGCGTCCGCCCTTCTGCGGGGCGGAGGCGAGGTGTCCGGGGTCCTCGGCGTGCACGATCAGCAGTCCGCCGAAGCTCGCGATCTCGGCCAGCGCGGCGGCCAGCCGGGGTTCGTCCAGTTCGGGGAACTCCTCGACGCCCGACGGTGAGAGGAAGCATTTGAAGCCGAACACCCCCGCCTCGTACAGCGGTTGGAGGTCCTTCACGTTCCCCGGGACGGCGCCGCCCCAGAAGCCGGTGTCGATGTGCGCCTTGCCGCGGGCGACGTCCTGCTTGGTGCGCAGGTGGGCGAGTGTCGTGGTGGGCGGCAGTGAGTTGAGAGGCATGTCCAGGAGTGTGGTGACGCCTCCGGCTGCCGCGGCGCGGGTGGCGGTGAAGAAGCCCTCCCACTCGGTGCGTCCCGGGTCGTTGACGTGGACGTGGGTGTCGACGAGGCCGGGGAGCAGCGCGTCGTCACCGAGGTCCACGAGGCGTGCGCCGTCCGGGACATGTGCGTCGTAGGGCCCCACACCCGCGATACGGGCGTCCGCCACACTCACCGACGCCGCCCGCGTACCCTCGGGTGTGACGACGCGCGTCGAGCGCAGCACGAGTCGCACGCCGGACACGGAGACGTCGGACACGGACACGGACACCGCGCACCTCTTTTCTTCAACATTCTGTTGATGGAATCTTGTTGGCAGATCCCTGCCCCGTCAAGACTCGAACCTTGGTGCATTCCGTAAAATGGAAGTACAATTCCGCCATGCAGAATGACCACCCAAGTCGCTGTCAGCCTGACCAGTGAATGCGTGCAGGTAGCATGCGCCTCACCCGCAGGAAAGGAACGCGACGTGCCGCCGTCCGCCGAGCGAAACTCCGCCGCCGCCACCACACCCGCCGCCCCCTCCGCCCCCGTCTCCACCGGCGGCGTCCAGTCCCTGGAGCGCGCCTTCGACCTGCTGGAGCGGATGGCCGACGCAGGCGGCGAGGTCGGGCTGAGCGAACTGTCCGGCAGCAGCGGACTGCCGCTGCCCACCATCCACCGGCTGATGCGCACCCTCGTCTCCTGCGGCTACGTACGCCAGCACCCCAACAGGCGGTACGCGCTGGGCCCGCGCCTCATCCGCCTCGGCGAAAGCTCCTCCCGGCTGCTGGGTACATGGGCGCGTCCGCACCTCGCGCGACTTGTCGAAGAGACAGGCGAGACCGCCAACATGGCGCTGCTGGACGGCGACGAGGTGGTCTATGTGGCGCAGGTGCCCTCGCGGCACTCGATGCGGATGTTCACCGAAGTGGGGCGGCGCGTGCTGCCGCACTCCACCGGCGTGGGCAAGGTGCTGCTCGCCGAGACCCCTCCCGACGAGGTACGCGCGGTGCTCGCCCGTACGGGCATGCCTGCCGCCACCGAACGCACGATCACCACACCCGAGGGCTTCCTCGAGGCGCTGGAACACGTCCGCGAGGTGGGGTACGCGATGGACGACAACGAGCAGGAGCTCGGGGTCCGCTGCATCGCCGTGGCGGTGCCCGACTCCCCGACGGCCGCGGCGATCTCCATCTCAGGGCCGGCCGGCAGGGTCACGGAGGCGGCCACGGACAAGTTCGTACCGCTCATGCACGAGGTCGCGGAGCAGCTCTCCAAGGCACTCGCCAGCACGGACACTGGCAGCTAGAGCGTGGTCTGCAGCGTCAGTTGACGCGGCGGAACGGCGTGGGCTCGCCGAAGAGTTCGACCGCTTTGCGCAGGTCCGCCAGCGCCTCGGAGAGCGCACTCACCGAGCCGACGGATGCGACGATCTGCAGCAATGAATGCCGCAGCGCCACCGCCGTGGGCGCACCCGCGGCCACCTGGGCGTCGAGCAGGTCGAGTTCGCACTCGGCCGCATGCCGGTCCAGCAACTGGGCAGGGTACGCGTCCAGTTCTGCCCGGAGCCGTGTCACGGACCTGCTCAGGCCGGCAACGCGAGGGTCCTCCCCGCTGTCGGTGACCGTTGCTGACCGCTGCCCCACAGCGTCGCTTCGCACCACAGTTCTCCCCCACAGAGATGATGGCGCCGTTCGCCTCTCCCCACGAGACCGAATGCGAGCGGCTTGGCACAGTAAACGCCACTCTCCGCGCATCGCGCCACACGGAGGGCGAAATTCAGGGCGCAGATCTGTCTTGTTCGCGCCGCCTTGCACGTCTCGTTCGCAAAGGTGCGATATGCAAGGCCGTATGGCCGGGGCGCACCGGCCGGACGAGCGCCCCCTGACGAGAGGGGTCCGATGAGCGAAGCCGGCGCGCCGCACACACCCGGCGCCCCCGGGAGCCATGACCGCGCCGTCGCCGGAGTGCTGCTCGCGGCGGGGGGCGGGCGGCGCCTCGGCGGGCGGCCCAAGGCTCTGCTTGCGCTGCACGGACGTCCGTTGGTGGAGCATGCCGCAGCGGCGATGCGCGCGGCCGGCTGCTCCCGGGTGCATGTGGTGCTCGGTGCCGCTGCGCACGAGGTGCGGGCGCGGGCCGAACTGAACGGCTGCGTACTGCTCGACAACCCGGACTGGGAGTCGGGCATGGGCTCGTCGCTGCGCCTCGGCCTCGGCTCTCTCGCGGGTACGGGCGCTGACGCCGCGCTGGTCGCGCTGGTGGACCAGCCGGGGATCGGCGCGAAGGCGATGACCCGGGTGCGTACGGCCTGCGACTCCCCCGCCTGTCTCGCGGCGGCCTCGTACGCGGGACGCCGCGGCCACCCGGTGCTGTTCGGGGCGGAGCACTGGCCGGGAGTCATCGCGAGCGCGAAGGGCGACCAGGGAGCGCGCAGTTATCTCCGCACGCGGGCGCAGGAGATCGAACTGGTCGAGTGCGGAGACATCGCGGACCCCTCGGACATCGACACTCCTGCGGATCTGGAGCGCCTGGAAGGGCTGGAGCGCCTGAACCGGTTCAGCCGGTGACTGTTTCAGGCCATACGGCGCGACGTGTTTCGCTTCGCGAGGCCGCGAAACACAGCAACTCGCCCTGGAGGCCGTGTGCTGGCACGCCGGGCCAGTTGGCGCCCTCCGCGAAGGGGCGCGAGATGTCTCGACATCAACAGACCCTTGATTATTCCACCATGAGGAAACTAGTCTCCACTGTTCAGAAGCGTTTTCGGTTCACGTCACGTGGCCGCGGCGGCTTCAACGAGCCACGCTCGGCCAGCGGCACCCCGTGCCGCACGCTACGAAGGAGAGTGACCGCCATGTCCGCCTCACTGCCCTCCCCGGTCGAGATCGTCGACGCAACTTCCGTGGAGCGTCAGGAGGAGGTGCTGACCGGCGACGCGCTGGACTTCCTGGCCGCGCTGCACCGCCGGTTCACACCGAGCCGCAACGAGCTGCTGACCCAGCGCACCGAGCGTCGCGCCGACATCGCCCGCACCGCGACCCTGGACTTCCTCCCCCAGTCCGCGCACATCCGCGACGGTGACTGGCAGGTGGCCCCCTGCCCGGAGGCACTGAACGACCGCCGCGTGGAGATCACCGGCCCGACCGACCGCAAGATGACCATCAACGCGTGCAACTCCGGCGCCAAGGTGTGGCTCGCCGACTTCGAAGACGCCTCCGCCCCGACGTGGGAGAACGTCATCGGCGGACAGCTCAACCTGATCGCCGCCTACGAGCGCCGCATCGACTTCACCGACGAGAACTCCGGCAAGTCCTACAAGCTGGGCCCCGCCGAAGGGCTGCCCGCCGTGGTGACACGTCCGCGCGGCTGGCACCTGGACGAGCGCCACATGCGGGTGGACGGCGAAGCCGTACCGGGCGCACTCGTCGACTTCGGCCTCTACTTCTTCCACAACGCCCAGCGCCTGATCGACCAGGGCAAGGGCCCGTACTTCTACCTGCCCAAGACCGAGTCGCACCTCGAAGCCCGGCTGTGGAACGAGATCTTCGTCTTCGCCCAGGACTACTGCGGCATTCCGCAAGGCACGGTCAGGGCCACCGTTCTCATCGAGACGATCACCGCCGCGTACGAGATGGAGGAGATCCTCTACGAACTGCGCGACCACGCCGCCGGGTTGAACGCCGGTCGCTGGGATTACATCTTCTCCGCCATCAAGACGTTCCGCGCCAACCGCGAGATGCTGCTGCCGGACCGGGTGCAGGTGACGATGACGGTGCCGTTCATGCGGGCCTACGCGCTGCTGCTGGCAAAGA
>DATMEI010000044.1:0-5862 GCA_035556995.1 Streptomyces sp. | reverse complement strand
GACGCAAGGGGAAGACACACACCACATGACCGACCGAAGCCGCAGCCGTGCGGCCCCATCCGACACCACCTCGCGCGAGGACAACCCCTTCGCGGCACCGCCGGAGGGGCAGCCCGACAGGCCTTGGCAGCCGCGCCAGGGGGCGGACTCCCAGAAGGGCACGGGAACAGACCCGGACAAGTCCGGCGGCTCTGACGGCTCCGGTGGCTCTGACGGTTCGGACGGGTCCGGCTCCGGCTCCGGCTCCGGCGACAAGCCGTCGGCATGGGGCAGCCAGTGGAGCAGCCGCCAGCCGGGCCGCCAGAGCGGCGGCTTCGGTGGCGGCAACGGGGGCGGGAACGGCAACGGCGGCAGCGGGGGCGGGTCCGGCCCCGGCGGCAGCAACCGCGGTATGCGCTGGGATCCCACCGACCCGCTGCAGCGCCACGCGCGCTACTCCCTGCACACCGGCATCTGGGCGCTCTTCTTCTCTCTGTTCAGCCTTCCCGAGGTCGCTCTGCTGCTGGGTGCGCTGTCCCTGTACTGGGGCATCGACTCTCTGCGCGGCGGCAAGTCCCCGTCCCGGGGCGAGAGTTCGAGCAAGCGCCGCTCCGGCAGCGGGGCGACGGCGGAGGACGTCTCGGGCAGCGACCGTACTTCCACCGAGGAACGGCCGAAGGCCACACCTCCGATTCCGGTGAGTGTCACACCGGCGCAGGCTGCCAAGTCCCGTACGACGGCGGCGGTCAGCGGTCTGATCACGGCCGCGCTCGCGCTTTCCGTGGTCGCGGCGACGTTCACATTCCAGCAGGTCTACGACGAGTACTACACGTGTACGAAGGACGCTCTCACTCAGTCCTCCCGCGAGGACTGCAAGGACCTTCTGCCCAGCCAGCTGCGTCCGCTGCTCGAGAACCGCTGAACCGCTCCGAACCGCACCGACCCGCGCCCAACCGCGCCCAACCGCGCGCTGAACCAGTGGCCGGCCCGGTCAGTCCCGGTGAGGCTCGAAGTCGGGCATGAGCCCGCCCGACGCGGTCTTCAGCGCCGTCCAGCGTGCCTGCCGTGCGGCCGTCACGTGCCATTCGTCGTCGGGTCCGCGCTCCCGCAGCCGCCACGCCCGTACGGCGAGCGCCGCCGGCACCCCGACAACTGCCGCCCAGATCACGGCTGACGTCCCTGTCAGCGACCAACTGGGCCCGAAGAACGCCAGCGTCCGCGTACCGAGGGCCCCGCCGGAACAGGCCGCGAGCAGAGCCATACCGGCACCGCAGCAGCACGCCACCAGCCCGACGACGCACGCCGTGCTCTGCCAGCCCACGGCCCCCTCGCGCCGTCCCGGCTCGGGCACCGCCGCACGTGCCACGTACCAGCCGATGGTCAGTCCCGCTGCGAGCGGCACAGTGCCCGAGACCAGACAGGCGACCAGTCCGCCCTGACCGTCCGCGGGCAGCGCGGCCAGCAGCGGGAACGGCGGCAGTCCGGGATCGCCGCCCTCGGCGAGCGGCCCCACCACGGTGCCCGTACCGAGTGTGAAACCGGGGCCGAGTCCGTACGCCGCTGACCAGACGGCGGCGTTCGGCAGCAGTGCGACGGCGAGAAGGAGCACCGCGAACCGGCCGGGCCATTCGCCTGCGAGCGCGGGGAACGAGGCCTGGACCGCGTCCAGGTGCCACATCAGCGCTCCGAAGGTGAGCACGAGCCCGCCGCCGCAGAGCACTGCCGTGGCGAGCAGTGCGGCGTGCAGCGGGCGCAGTCGCCGGGCGAGCGCGAGCGTCTCCCGCACATGCAGGGGATGAGGCTGCTCGTGTGCCGCGTCGTACCCGGCGGCCGTGTCCGCTCCTGCGTCCGGGGTGATCTCCCCGGAAGGGGATTCGCCGGCTGCCTTCGCAGCCTTCGCCGCCTTCGACGTGCTGCGCCCGCACCCCACCCACGCAGCCGCCGCGGCGACGCACACCGCGAAGAGCGGCAACCGCACGACGGCGCTGAGCACATCAGCGCGTACGGGCCCGCCGGAGGTGAACAGCACGGCGGTGGCACCCGTCAGCAGATACCCGCCGGCGACCCAGCCGACGGGCGCCAGCACACCCGGCACGTCGGCACCGTGGTCGTTCAGGCGGGCCGTTCCGTCCTCGCCCTCCACCAGGGCGCGCAGACACGCGCGGTAGAGCAACCAGACCGGCAGCACCACCAGCAGCAGCGGCGTCAGGGCGATCGGTGCGGGAGCGCCGGACAACGTCTCGGTGCGGACAAGGCTGCTGCCGTGGCCGAGCAGCCAGAGGTCTGCGGCGATGTGCAGAGCGCCGTCGGCGCCACTGTCGGGATAGGGCGAGATGATCCACAGCAGCAGTACGAGGACTGTGAGGGCTCCGAGACCCAGACCGGCGGCGATCACACCCTCGAAGAGCCAGGCAGCTGCCGTCGGCAGCGGTCGCGTGCTGCTTCGGCTGTACGGGGACAACGTCGGGCTGCGATGCGTCACTTGGCTCACATCGACATGCTGTCAACAACACACCTTTTGGTCTGGTAACACGCTTATTGTCGCTGTGTC
The DNA here is from genome assembly GCA_035556995.1 of Streptomyces sp. GTDB lineage: Bacteria > Actinomycetota > Actinomycetes > Streptomycetales > Streptomycetaceae > Streptomyces. The sequence goes on along the minus strand of DATMEI010000044.1, from coordinate 3,332 downwards.
GCCCACTATGTCCACATGCACTTTGTCAGACAAGACACGCGGTGGTGGCTGGGGGTACTCCTCCTGGCTTCTCCCCCAGCGCCTCCGGCCTGGGAGGTGCCCCCAGGGGGACCCCGCCCGGGCCGGAGGATCTGGAGGAGCGCATGAGCCGCGAGCACAAGCCCTCCGCCCGCGAAGCGTCAAGTCCCGCCCCGGCCTCCGGTTCAACCGCGGCCGCGGATACGCCAACGACCGCAGCAGGCGCCTTCGATCTGCTTCACGAGCGGAACGCCTCCTCCCTCACCCGCCAGGCCTTCCTCCTCTGCGGACACCGCGGACTCGCGCGCCGGGCCGTCAACCACGCTTTCCGGCTTGCCTGGCAGCGCTGGCCGGACGTGGCCGTCGACCCCGACCCGGCAGGCTGGGTCCGGGCCGCCACCTACCAGTACGCCCTTGCGCCCTGGCGCCACTTCCGCCTTCTCTGCCTCATCCGTCACGCGCGTGCGATGCGCAACGTCCCTCCCCGGGACCGCACTCTGCTCGACGCTCTGCTGCGACTGCCGCTCTCGTACCGTGCGGCGCTCGTGCTGTGCGACGGGCTCGGGTTGAGCATCGCCGACACCGCGGCCGAAGTGGAGGCGGGCAGTTCGGCGACCGAGGGGCGACTGCGGCACGCACGGGCCGCACTTGCCGAACGTGTGCCTGAACTCCGCGACGCGGCACCGGAGGAGCTTCCCGCCCTGACCGCCCTGCTCGTACGGCAGTTGGCGGCGCCGCTGCCCGCTTCGCTGCCGTCGGCACGGCTCGTACGCCGGCGCAGCACAGGCCGTTCATGGGGTACGACCGCGGCAGCGTTCGGACTGACCGCGGCCGTCGCCGCTTCCGGTTTCGCACTTGTCGCGTCGGACGACGAGCGGAACGTCGCGCCGACGCCCGTACCCAAGCAGCCGACGGCGACTCTCGCTCCGGGCCAACAGCCCGCCCGTCTGCTGCCGATGATCTGAGCGGAGGGCGGGCGCAGGGAAGCCGCGCGCGAGCGTCCGCACGAACGCCGACGGGCCCGTCCCCTCCAGTTCGGAGAGGGCGGGCCCGGTCGCATGAGCGAGAGCGTGAACCCTCGCGGAGCCGCGTCAGACGTCAGACGTCAGACGTCAGCAGTAGGACGTCAGCCGCCGGCCGTCAGCCGCCCAGCAGTTCGCGGGCCAGGCGCGCGGTCTCGGACGGCGTCTTGCCGACCTTCACACCCGCGGCCTCCAGGGCCTCCTTCTTCGCCTGGGCGGTGCCCGACGAACCGGAGACGATGGCACCCGCGTGCCCCATGGTCTTGCCCTCGGGAGCGGTGAAGCCCGCGACGTACCCGACGACGGGCTTGGTGACGTTCTCCTTGATGAAGTCGGCTGCCCGCTCCTCGGCGTCACCACCGATCTCACCGATCATCACGACCAGGTCGGTGTCGGGGTCGGCCTCGAAGGCCTGGAGCGCATCGATGTGCGTGGTGCCGATGACCGGGTCGCCGCCGATGCCGACCGCCGACGAGAAGCCGAGGTCGCGCAGTTCGTACATCATCTGGTAGGTCAGCGTGCCGGACTTCGACACGAGGCCGATGCGTCCGGCCCGGGTGATGTCGCCCGGGATGATGCCCGCGTTGGACTGGCCGGGGGTGATCAGGCCGGGGCAGTTGGGGCCGACGATGCGGGTCTTGTTGCCCTTCTGGCAGGCGTAGTCCCAGAAGTACGCGGTGTCGTGAACCGCGATGCCCTCTGTGATGACGACGGCGAGGCCGATGCCCGCGTCGACCGCCTCGACGACGGCGTCCTTCGCGAACTTGGGCGGGACGAAGATGACGGTCGCGTCGGCGCCGGTGGCCTCGATGGCCTCCTTCACGCCGCCGAAGACCGGCACCTGCGTGCCGTCGAAGTCGACGTCGGTGCCCGCCTTACGCGGGTTGACACCGCCGACGATGTTGGTGCCGGAAGCAAGCATCCTTTTGGTGTGCTTCTGGCCCTCGGAGCCGGTCATCCCCTGGACGATGACCTTGCTCTCCTTTGTGAGGAAGATAGCCATGGTGTGTCGATGTCCTCGTCAGATCTCGGTCTCGTCCGGCTTACTTGGCGGCCAGTTCGGCAGCACGGTCCGCCGCACCGTCCATGGTGTCCACCTGCTGCACCAGCGGGTGGTTCGCGTCGGTGAGGATCTTGCGACCCAGCTCGGCGTTGTTGCCGTCGAGGCGCACGACCAGCGGCTTGTTGACGTCCTCGCCCTTGCTCTTGAGCAGTTCGAGAGCCTGCACGATGCCGTTGGCGACAGCGTCGCAGGCGGTGATCCCGCCGAAGACGTTGACGAAGACCGACTTGACGTCGGGGTCGCCGAGGATGATCTCCAGGCCGTTCGCCATCACCTCGGCGGAAGCACCGCCGCCGATGTCGAGGAAGTTGGCGGGCTTGACGTTCTTGTGCGCCTCGCCCGCGTACGCGACGACGTCCAGGGTGGACATGACCAGCCCCGCACCGTTGCCGATGATGCCGACCTGGCCGTCGAGCTTGACGTAGTTGAGGCCCTTCGCCTTGGCCGCCGCCTCAAGGGGGTCGGCTGCCGACTTGTCCTCCAGCGCGGCGTGGTCCGGCTGCCTGAACTCGGCACCCTCGTCGAGCGAGACCTTGCCGTCCAGCGCGATGACCTTGCCGTCACCGGTCTTCACCAGCGGGTTGACCTCGACGAGCAGCGCGTCCTCGCGTACGAAGACGTCCCACAGCTTCTTGAGGACGTTCGCCACCTGGTCGGTGAGTTCGGCCGGGAACTTGGCGGCCTGAGCGATCTCGCGGGCCTTGGTGTCGGTCACACCCTCGATGGCGTCGACGGGGATCTTCGCGAGAGCCTCGGGCTTCGTCGCGGCGACCTCCTCGATCTCGACGCCGCCCTCGACGGAGGCCATCGCCAGGAAGGTGCGGTTGGTGCGGTCCAGCAGGAAGGAGACGTAGTACTCCTCCGCGATGTCCGCGGTCTCGGCCAGCATGACCTTCTGGACCGTGTGGCCCTTGATGTCCATGCCCAGGATGGCCCTGGCCTTCTCGACGGCGTCCGCGGGATCGGAAGCCAGCTTCACACCACCGGCCTTGCCTCGGCCGCCGGTCTTCACCTGCGCCTTGACGACCGCACGACCGCCGAGTCGCTCGGTCACCTCGCGCGCCGCCTCTGGCGTGTCGATGACTTCACCGGCCAGCACCGGTACGTCATGCTTGGCGAAGATGTCCCTCGCCTGGTACTCGAACAGGTCCACGCGCGTACGTCCCCTTAATCAGTGGTTCGCGGTTGTCAGCGTGAGTGTGGGCGTGCCGCGTGGCCGCGGCGTAACG
>DATMEI010000043.1:0-2724 GCA_035556995.1 Streptomyces sp. | reverse complement strand
TGCCCCGGCAGGGTCATCAGCCCCAGGTAGGCGCCGAACATGCCGATCAGCACGAGGTTGTTGAGCACCGGCGTCCACATCATCGCGCCGAACTTCTCGCGGGCGTTGAGGACTTGGCCCAGGATGCTGAAGAGGCCGTAGAAGAATATCTGCGGCAGCAGAAAGCGGGCGAAGACCACCGTCAGCTCGAACGCCTCGTGGGCGGCGGGGGTGTCGCGCATGTACAGACTCACGATGTACGGAGCCGCCCACACCGCCAGCGCCGTACCCGCGCCGAGGACGCACAGAACAAGCGTCACCAGTCGCTGTTCGTATGCGCGACCGCCGTCGGCATCCGTCGCTCTGGCCCGCACGAGTTGCGGCACGAGCACCGCGTTGAGTGCCCCGCCGATCAGCAGCATGTAGAGACTCGTCGGTACCGTGTTCGCCGTGTTGTACGTGCTGGCCAGCAGCCCCGTGCCCAGGGCCGCCGCCTGCAGCAGCTGGCGGATCAGGCCCGTGGCCCGCGACACCACGGTGCCCAGCGCCATCAGCAAGGACGAGCGGGCAAGTCCCCCTTTGGGTGCCGCCGTTGTCCTGCGGGAGCTGCGTTGCGTGCCGCTCTTCCGCTCGTCCGTCGACTCAGTGCTCATCGAAGTCCCGGCCCCTCCCCATGGCGCCAACCTAGGCCACGGCGTCACGGGCAGTTGCGGCACGGTGGGAATCGGTTCGACCACTGCCGGGAGGCTCGGCCTTAAGGTCGTCGATAATGTACTGTCTGGTGCAGCAGACTGTTCTGAGTGGGCGCGGGTCCAGGCGAGCTGGAGGGGTAGGCCATGACTGTCGAGACCGGGGTCGCGGTGGAGCTGCGGCAGTGGCTGGACGCTGCGTCCATCGAACCTGCCGTCGCCGAACTGCGTCCCGATTACCGGGCGTTGCTCGTCGTGGCCGAAGGCCTGCGGCCGGGCGACAGTGACGAGTTCAGCGAGCGCCTGCTCGCGCGCGCCGAGGCCGACGCCTGCGCCGAGGCCGACGCCTGCGCCGAGCCCGACGCCTGCGCCGAGCCCGGCGCACACCCCCATGTCGCCGCGTGGCATGAGGCATTCCGTTCCTTCGGCGCCAAGCCCAAACGCGTACGGCCCAGCGTGGACGCCCTGTTGCGCCGCGCGCCCGGCGGGCTGCCCCGCGTCGACCGGCTCACGGACATCTACAACGCCGTGTCCGTCGCCCACGTGCTGCCCGTAGGCGGGGAGGACCTCGACCGCTATACGGGCCCTGCCCGGCTCGTACGCGCTGAAGGCACGGAGCCGTTCGAAGTCACCTCCGGCGGCGTGCAGGAGGTGGAGCATCCACGGCCCGGAGAGGTGGTCTGGCGGGACGACGCGGGCGTCACGTGCCGCCGGTGGAACTGGCGCCAGTGCGTGCGCACGAGGCTCACCACGGGGACCACCCGCGCCGTCTTCATCCTCGACGCGCTGGGCGCGATGAGTGACGAAGCCCTGACAGCCGCGGGCCGGGCGCTGACCGAGGCCCTGGCGGGCAGCAGCCCGGACGCCCGGACGGCGACGCGGCTGCTGAGGGCGTCCGACGCCGCACACGTGCAGTGATCAGGAGCACCCGGCGGGCCGCGAGGGCGCTCCCCGCGTCAGAGCTGGTGCAGCTCGTCGAGCAGTGCGGGCAGGGCCTCGCTGATCGGTTCGCGGACGACCTCGTCCGCCAGCCCGTCGTACGGTGTGGGCTCCGCGTTGACGATGACGAGCCGCGCTCCGTGCTCGACGGCGATCTCCGCAAGGGAAGCGGCAGGCTGCACCTGGAGTGACGTGCCGACGGCCACGAAGACGTCGCACGCCTTGGCCACGCCGACGGCCTGGCCCAGCACTTCGGGGTCGAGGGCCTGCCCGAACATCACCGTCGCCGATTTGAGGATGCCGCCGCACGTGCAGCAGTCCGGGTCGTCCTCCCCGGCCTCCACCCTCTCCAGGGCCTCGGCCATCGGGCCGCCGTCCCCGCACTCGGTGCAGATCACCGTGCGTGAACTTCCGTGCAGCTCCAGCACCTTGCGGTCCGGCAGGCCGGCGAGCTGGTGCAGCCCGTCCACGTTCTGCGTGATGACCCGCACCGGCTTGCCCGACTGCTCCAGCTTCGCCACCGCCTCGTGCGCCGCGTTCGGGACGGCGTTCCACGTGGGGCTGGAGAGGCGCATCTGCCAGGAGCGGCGGCGGATGTCCGGATCGGTCATGTAGTAGTCGTAGGTGACGAGCTTCTCGGCTTCCGGGTCGCTGCGCCAAAGTCCTTGCGGGCCGCGGTAGTCGGGGATGCCGGAGTCGGTGGAGATTCCCGCACCGCTGAGGATCGCCACGAGCGGGCCCCGCGCCGGGGGTTGGGGGTCCCCCCGCCGAAGGCAGGGGGAGGGCTCGTCCGGTGTGGGTTCGGGGGAGGTCACCATGTCCGCCAAGGGTAGTCATCCAAGAACAGAGCGCAGGTCACGCAGGGTGGACCCGGTCGTCACGCAGCCGTAACGAGCGCTGGTCAAGCTTTCAAGCAAGCCCTTGCCAGGTGAGTGTATACGGCATACTGTCGCCCGCGTTCCTGCCGTTCTGCTGAGAGGTGGGCCGCCGTGCGCCGTCGCGTACCGATCCATGCGCGTGCCGCGGCCCTCACTGCCGTCACCGCCGTCGTGGCCGTCGGCGCCACCGGCTGCGCGTCCCTGACCACTTCGGCCACCGAGGTCGGCGAGGTGCGCAT
>DATMEI010000042.1:0-5213 GCA_035556995.1 Streptomyces sp. | reverse complement strand
CTCCAGCGTGCACTCACCGCGTACGAGCAGCCGCTGGACTACGTGCTGATCGACTGTCCGCCCTCACTCGGTCTCCTGACCGTCAACGCACTGGTGGCCGGTGCGGAGGTACTCATCCCCATCCAGTGTGAGTACTACGCGCTGGAGGGTCTGGGGCAGTTGCTCCGGAACGTGGATCTGGTCAAGGGGCACCTCAACACCAATCTGCATGTCTCGACGATCATCCTCACCATGTATGACGGCCGGACCCGGCTGGCTTCACAGGTGGCGGACGAAGTGCGCAGCCATTTCAGCGCCGAGGTCCTGCGGACGAACATCCCCCGCTCCGTCCGTATCTCGGAGGCCCCCAGTTACGGGCAGACGGTGCTGACTTACGATCCTGGTTCCAGCGGCTCGCTGTCCTATCTGGAGGCGGCTCGTGAGATCGCCTTGCGTGATCCGAACGTCCAGCAGCGGCACGAGCAGTCGGTTCAGCAACTGCAGCAGCAACAGCAGAACAGCACCATGTCGGAGGGCACGCAGTGAGTGATCGACGTAGGGGACTGGGACGGGGTCTTGGGGCGCTGATCCCGGCGGCGCCGACGCCCGGGGCCGACGAAGTCGCAGCACCGTCAGTCACCGGCAACGGTGCGACGTCTCCCAGCGCGGTGCCCGTGATGTCGCCGGAACGTGGCGTGGCGGCGGCGAAAGTCACGTCGTTGCCGGACAGCGAAGCTCGCGAAGACGTTCCACGTGAAACGGATGCCGGACCCGGGGCAGAAGCGGGGGCCGACGGCGCGAGCAGTGACGAGCCCGTCGGTGCGCACTTCGCCGAGGTGCCGCTGGAGACGATCACGCCCAACCCGCGCCAGCCTCGTGAGGTCTTCGACGAGGATGCGTTGGCGGAACTGGTCTCTTCCATCAAGGAAGTGGGTCTTCTCCAGCCGGTCGTCGTAAGGCAGTTGGGCCCGGAGCGCTACGAACTCATCATGGGTGAGCGGCGCTGGCGGGCATGCCGTGAGGCCGGCCTCGAGCGGATTCCCGCGATCGTACGTGCCACCGACGACGAGAAGTTGCTCCTCGACGCGCTGCTGGAGAACCTGCATCGGGCGCAGTTGAACCCGTTGGAGGAAGCGGCGGCGTACGACCAGTTGCTGAAGGACTTCAGCTGCACGCATGACCAACTCGCGGACCGCATCGGACGGTCGCGTCCGCAGGTCTCCAACACGTTGCGGCTGCTGCGGCTTTCACCGTCGGTGCAGCGCCGGGTCGCTGCCGGAGTGCTCTCCGCGGGGCATGCGCGAGCGTTGCTGTCCGTGGAGAACGGCGAGGAGCAGGACCGGCTCGCTCATCGCATCGTGGCCGAGGGACTGTCGGTGCGTGCGGTCGAGGAGATCGTCACGATGATGGGTTCCTCGCCGAAGAGCACTCAGAAGTCGAAGGGGCCCCGCGCGGGCAAGCGCGTCTCCCCCGCTCTGGACGAACTCGCCGGGCGTCTCTCCGACCGCTTCGAGACTCGGGTGAAGGTCGATCTGGGCCAGAAGAAGGGCAAGATCGTCGTCGAGTTCGCTTCGGTGGACGATCTGGAACGGATCCTCGGCCAACTCGCCCCGGGCGAGGGCCGCGTGCTGGGAAAGCAGCTGACGGCTGAGGCCGCGGAAGAAGACACGGAGACCGAGGAGGACTGAGCGCGAGAACAGTCCCCCGAGCCGGAAGAGATCCGCGGCAGCCGATACGCCCGCCGCAGGAACCGGAACAAGCGTCGCCCCATGGATACGATGGATCCATGGGGCGACAGCTCGTTCCGCTCACGCTGGACAACCTTCCGGACCTTCCCAGGCGTTGCCGCGCCTGTGTGTTCTGGGAGCTTGATCCGGTCAGCGGTGAGGCCGCGGCGCGAGCCGGGCGGCCTGAGATGGAGAAGGAAGCCTGGATCTCCGCGGTGCTGCTGGAGTGGGGGTCGTGCGGCCGCGTTGTCTACGTGGATGAGAAGCCGGTGGGGTTCGTGCTGTATGCGCCTCCGGCGTATGTGCCGGGCTCACTCGTTTTCCCGACGAGCCCGGTGTCGCCCGACGCGGTGCAGTTGATGACGGCGTGGCTCTCGCCGAGTCACCGGGGGCAGGGGCTGGGGCGCGTAATCGTCCAGACGGTGGCCAAAGATCTGCTGCGGCGGGGATTCAAGGCGATCGAGGCTTTCGGGGACGCACGGTGGACGGAGCCGGCGTGTGTGATTCCGGCGGATCTTCTGCTCTCGGTCGGCTTCAAGACCGTACGGCCGCATCACGCCTATCCCAGGATGCGGTTGGAGCTGCGGTCGACTGTCTCCTGGCGCGAGGACGTCGAGCGGGCGCTCGACCAGTTGCTGGGGGCGGTCCAGAAGGAGCCGGCGTTGCGACCGCTCTGAGCGTTTCACGTGAAACGGCCCGGCGCTACGCCGGGCCGTTCCTGTGTGCGGCTGTCGTGAGCCGTCCCGTGCCTGCCGGGATCAGCTCAGCCGATGAATTCGGCGAGGTCCTTCTCGATGGCAGCCCGCGGCTTTGCGCCCACGATGGTCTTGACGACCTCTCCGTCCTTGTAGACGTTCATCGTCGGAATCGACATGATCCCGTACTTGGCCGCGACAGCCGGGTTCTCGTCGATGTTGAGCTTGACGACGGTGAGCTTGTCGCCGTTCTCCTCGGCGATCGCCTCGAGGGAGGGGGCAATCTGACGGCACGGACCGCACCAGGCAGCCCAGAAGTCGACGAGCACCGGCTTGTCGCTCTTGAGCACGACCTCGTCGAAGTCGGCGTCGGTGGCGGTCACTGTGGCACCGGCCATGGTTGGTTCTCCTCGTTTCTTGTGATGTTGCGGATGGCGTGGATGGAGTCTTGGGGGCGGCGGGCCCGTCAGACGGCAGCGGTCTTCTGGGCCGCCTCCTTGGCGGCCGCCTCGACCGCCTGCTCTGACTCATCGGCCTTTTCGGGTTCGGGGAGCTTGGTTCCGTCGAGCTGTGCGGCGAGGTAGCGCTCGGCGTCCAGAGCGGCGGAGCAGCCGGTGCCGGCCGCGGTGACGGCCTGCCGGTACGTGTGGTCGACGACGTCGCCGGCGGCGAAGACGCCCGGGACGTTGGTCCGGGTGGAGGGGGCGTCGACCTTGAGGTAGCCCTCCTCGTCCATGGTGAGGATGTCCTGGAACAGCTCCACGCGCGGGTCGTGACCGATGGCGACGAAGAGTCCCGTCACGGGGAGCTCGGAGGTGGCGCCGGTCTTGGTGTTGCGGAGCGTCAGGCCGCCCAGCTTGCCGTCCTTCTCGTGGATGGTCTCGACCGCGCTGTCCCAGACGAAGCTGATCTTCGGGTCGGCGAAGGCGCGTTCCTGCATCGCCTTGGAGGCGCGCAGGGCGTCCCGGCGGTGTACGACCGTGACGGAGTCGGCGAAGCGGGAGAGGAAGGTGGCTTCCTCCATCGCGGTGTCTCCGCCGCCGACGACGGCGATGTTCTGGTTGCGGAAGAAGAAGCCGTCACAGGTGGCGCAGTAGGAGACGCCACGTCCGGACAGCTCCTCCTCGCGGGGCAGCCCGAGCGAGCGGTAGGCGGAGCCGGTGGAGATGATCACCGTACGGGCCTGGTGCACGGTGCCCGCCGAGTCGGTGACGGTCTTGATCTCACCGGAGAAGTCGACGGCGGTCACGTCGTCCGGGATCAGCTCGGCTCCGAAGCGCTCGGCCTGGCCTCGCATCTGGTCCATCAGTTCCGGGCCCATGATGCCGTCGGTGAAGCCGGGGTAGTTCTCCACCTCGGTGGTGTTCATCAGCGCACCGCCCGCTGTCACGGAACCCTCGAAGATCAGCGGCTTCAGCGAGGCCCGCGCCGTGTAGAGCGCCGCCGTATAGCCAGCGGGCCCCGAGCCGATGATGATCACGTTACGGACGTCGCTCACGGGAGTCTTCCTTGTCTGCCGACTGCTTTCCGGATCTGTGCGGTTCTCACCCCACCCAACGGATCCTAGGGGGCAGACATTCCCATGGGGCCGCCCGGCAGGCCGTCAGACAGGGCGCGTGTCAGCGGCGTGCGTAGGTGCGAGTGGCGAGCACCTCGGCCGGGCCGGTCGCCTCGCCCCCGACACAGGACCGGTCGACGATGTAGGCGTCGACCCGCTGCGAGTCACCGCGGTGCGGGAGGACGACGAGATAACCGGTGCTGCCCTTGTACGAGGCGTTCTCGTCGACGGCGAGCGGGGTCTCCGTACGGTCGAGGCCTCCGCGGATGCAGGAGGGGATGGACGCCGCACCGCCTGCCAGCGGGTTGTTCTCCGGGCTCTGCTTGGTCTTGAGATCCGGTGTGCCGGCATCCTTCGGCTTCGCCGTGGAATCCTGCTTGGCCAGCAGGCTGTGGACCTGCTTCTCAAGGGCGCTGTCAGCTGAGGTGCGCTTCCCCCGCTGTGCCTCTGTGCTGTCCGTAGAAGAAGAGGGCGAATTCAGGGACTGCATGACAAGCCCGCCGATGCTGAGAGCGACGACGGCCCCTGCGCCTGTAAGGACAGCTGAGCGCCAGCGACGCGTACGCCTTGCGGGCCGGTGCCGCCCAGGACGGCTCGGGCCTCCAGGATGCCCAGCGGGATGGGTGGACGTCCCCGGCCGGGAGCCGGTGGTTTCACGTGAAACAGCGTCGGCAGCATGCCTTGGCAGACTGGCTTCCCGCGCGGCCTTCGCGCGTTGGCTTCGCCCACTGGAATCAGGTTCGGTTTCACGTGAAACAGCGGAGGCGTTCGACGGCGACGCGTCGAGCAAGGCTTCGGCAGCGAGGGCGGCATCGATGCGGCCCGCGATGTCCTCAGGCATACGGACCGGGCCCGGCAGTGTGCCGAGCGTGCGGCGGATCTCCTCGAGCGACGCTCGTACGTCCGCGCACAGCTCGCAGCCGGAAAGATGCGCGTGCAGCACGGTCGAGCGCTCGGGGCTCAGCAGATCCTCGGTGAGCGCGGAGATCTCTGCGACGTCCGGGTGGTCTTCAGCGCCGTGCACGTCGGACGTGAAAGGGGTGGATGTCATGCCTGCTCTCCTCCTCCCTTCACGGCTCCGGATGGTCCTGTGACACCTTCCGGCGGTGGGACGGATGGCCCCTGGGTCCGGTTCCTTCCCCCGTCGCGCTGTGAGCTACCCCTCTCCTCCCCGTTCGGGCGCAAGTGGGTGACGAGGGGCAGCAGCCGGGCGCGGCCGCGGGCGCAGCGGCTCTTCACCGTGCCGACGGGGAC
>DATMEI010000041.1:0-8213 GCA_035556995.1 Streptomyces sp. | reverse complement strand
CTCGTCTCGATGGCCGTCCAGGCACTCGTCGAGGACGGCGACGAAGTCCTCATCCCCGCCCCGGACTACCCGCTGTGGACGGCCTCGGCCTCCCTCGCCGGCGGCACGGCCGTGCACTACCGCTGCGACGAGCAGGCGGACTGGATGCCGGACCTCGCCGACATCGAGCGCAAGGTGACCGACCGCACCAAGGCGCTCGTGATCATCAACCCGAACAACCCGACCGGCGCCGTATACAGCGAGGACATGCTGCGCGGCCTGACCGACATCGCCCGCCGCCACAATCTCCTCGTCTGCTCGGATGAGATCTACGACAAGATCCTCTACGACGGTGCGACCCACACACCCACGACGGTGATCGCCCCCGACCTGCTGACCGTCACCTTCAACGGCCTCTCGAAGTCGTACCGCGTGGCCGGATACCGCAGCGGCTGGATGGCGGTGTGCGGGCCGAAGAACCACGCCCAGAGCTACATCGAAGGCCTGACCATCCTCGCCAACATGCGGCTCTGCGCGAACATGCCGGCGCAGCACGCGGTGGCCGCCGCGCTCGGCGGGCGTCAGTCCATCAACGACCTGGTGCTGCCGGGCGGGCGGCTGCTGGAGCAGCGCGACACGGTGCACGAGCTGCTGACGCAGATCCCCGGCGTGACGTGCGTGAAGCCGAAGGGTGCGATTTACGCGTTCCCGCGGCTCGACCCGAAGGTCTACAAGATCAAGGACGACCGGGAGATGGTGCTCGACCTGCTGCGGGCCGAACAGATCATGATCGTCCACGGCACGGGCTTCAACTGGCCGGACCCGGACCACTTCCGCATCGTCAACCTGCCCCCGGTCGCCGAACTGGAGCACGCGGTCACCCGCATCGGCGCGTTCCTGGACGGCTACAGCCAGCCGTAGCCTCGCGGGGCGCGGCCGAACGGTGCTGCGCTGGGCATGACGTTGACTCGACGTTGACGGGGCCGCCGTTTCGCGGGCCCGGTGGGTGGGTCCGGTGTGTGCCGCTCCGGAGCGGAGACGCAGGTTGTACCAGGTGTCAGGCGGCGGTGAGACCGAGGGCCGAGGCGTGCGTTTCCACGCGCTGGGAGGCCAGTGCGACAGCCGATTCGTCGTCGCGGTAGGTGGCGATCACAAGCGCATGCCCCGCCAGGGTGTGGGCCCTGTGGTGGAGCGAATCGACATGCTCAGGATCGGCGTCGTGGACCGAAGGAGCTGCACGGAACGGAGAGACGCCGTCACGGAGACGGGTGGCCTGGGAGGCCAACTCCTGGGCGGCCTCGTCAAGTTCAACGCTCGGGGTGAGGGCACGCAGTTCGTCCGTCACCGTGAGCAGCGCCGTGAGGTGACCGGCCAGCCGGATATCCAGCTCCTCCGCCCGCGTACGGTGCGGGAAATCGGCGTCGGCCATGGTGTGCACCGACTTGTTGCGGATCGGTTCGTACATGGACGGCCTCCTGCATGACGTTACCCGGAGAGCCATCCTAACTTAGACTCGGTCTAAAGTTGACCCCCGTACATTTGCAGCCGCAGACGGCGGGGAGGGGCGGGACGCGCAGGGGCGCGTGTCCGGACACTCAAGCGTGATTTGTGGCCCGGCTGCGCCAGAGATCCACAGGGATTGCCGAGGGGGCGGGCCGTAAATCAAGGGGCCTCCCCGCCGAAGGTAGGGGAAGCGTCCGGGCTCCGCCCCGGAGCGGCACGCACCGGACCCAGCCACGCACCGGACCCACCCACGCACCGGTCCGCGCACCCGGACCCCAGCCGGGGGACCCGTACCGCACCGCCCCCCCCCAAAGCAGCGCGCCCCTCACCGGGAAACCCGGTGAGGGGCGTCGCAGCGGGCACGGTCAGCCCAGGCGCTGGACCAGGGCGCGGTATTCGTCCCACAGTTCCTTCGGCGTGTGCTCACCGAAGGTGTTGAGGTGCTCGGGGACGAGTGCCGCCTCCTCGCGCCAGACGTCCTTGTCGACCTTGAGGACGAACTCGAGCTCACTGTCGGTGAGTTCGAGGCCGTCCGTGTCGAGGGACTCCTTCGTCGGCAGGACGCCGATGGGCGTCTCGACGCCTTCCGCCTCGCCGTTGAGGCGCTGCACGATCCACTTCAGTACGCGGCTGTTCTCGCCGAAACCGGGCCAGACGAACTTGCCGTTCTCGTTCTTCTTGAACCAGTTGACGTAGTAGATCTTCGGCAGCTTGTCCTGGTCGGCGTTCTGGCCCACCTTGACCCAGTGGTCGAAGTAGTCGCCCATGTTGTAGCCGCAGAAGGGGAGCATCGCGAAGGGGTCGCGGCGGAGCTCGCCGACCTTGCCCTCGGCCGCTGCCGTCTTCTCGCTGGCCACGTTCGCGCCGAGGAAGACTCCGTGCTGCCAGCTGAAGGACTCCGTCACCAGCGGTACGGCCGATGCCCGCCGGCCGCCGAAGAGGATCGCCGAGATGGGCACGCCCCGCGGGTCCTCCCATTCCGGCGCGATGATCGGGCACTGCCCGGCCGGGACGGTGAAGCGCGCGTTGGGGTGTGCGGCCGGAGTCCCGGATTCCGGGGTCCAGTCGTTGCCCTTCCAGTCCGTCAGGTGCGCGGGCGTCTCCTCGGTCATGCCCTCCCACCACACGTCGCCGTCGTCGGTGAGGGCGACGTTGGTGAAGACGGAGTTGCCCCAGAGGGACTTCATCGCGTTGGCGTTGGTGTGCTCGCCGGTGCCGGGTGCGACGCCGAAGAAGCCCGCTTCGGGGTTGATGGCGTACAGGCGCCCGTCCTCACCGAAGCGCATCCAGGCGATGTCGTCGCCGATGGTTTCGACGGTCCAGCCCTTGATGGTCGGCTCCAGCATGGCCAGGTTCGTCTTGCCGCAGGCCGAAGGGAAGGCGGCGGCCACGTACTTGGACTCACCGCGCGGCGGTGTGAGCTTCAGGACGAGCATGTGCTCGGCGAGCCAGCCCTCGTCCCGTGCCATGACGGAGGCGATGCGCAGCGCGTAGCACTTCTTGCCGAGCAGCGCGTTGCCGCCGTAGCCGGAGCCGTAGGACCAGATCTCGCGGCTCTCGGGGAAGTGGGAGATGTACTTGGTGGAGTTGCAGGGCCAGGGCACGTCCTGCTCGTCGGCCTGAAGCGGGGCGCCGACGCTGTGTACGGCCTTGACGAAGAAGCCGTCCTCGCCCAGCTCGTCGAGGACCTGCTGTCCCATGCGGGTCATGGTGCGCATGGAGACGGCGACGTACGCGGAGTCGGTGATCTCGACGCCCAGCGCGGAGAGCGGCGAGCCGAGGGGCCCCATGCAGAAGGGGACGACGTACATCGTGCGGCCGCGCATGGAGCCGCGGAAGATCCCTCCCTCGCCGTTCTCCCCGCTGAAGACGGCCCGCATCTCGTCGGGGGCCTTCCAGCGGTTGGTCGGGCCGGCGTCCTCCTCCTTCTCGGAGCAGATGAACGTACGGTCCTCGACGCGGGCGACGTCACTCGGGTCGGAGGCGGCGTGGTACGAGTGCGGCCGTTTCACCGGGTCGAGCTTGGTGAACGTGCCCTTTTCGACGAGCTCTTCGCACAGGCGCTCGTACTCCGATTCGGAGCCGTTGCACCAGACGATCCGGGCGGGTTCGGTCAGGGCGGCGATTTCCTCGACCCAGGAGACCAGCTCCTGGTGGCGTGTGGGAACGGTGTTGATGGCGGGAGCCGCAGAACTGCGCGCCACGATCTCTCCAGACGTTGAGGGTTCGGCGGATACCTGCACATGTATCCGCTCTTCTGGCCTGTCTCGTTCGCCCCTTGGGGGCCGCGACCCGGATGCGTTCGTGGCGGGTGCTGTGCTGGTGCGTGTGTGCGGCTCGCTCATCCGGTGTCACCCTTGCTCCTCTGAGCATGTGAGCGTATCGGCTGCTTGTCCAGATGGAAAGGATGTGTCCATCACCACTCGGGCCACAGGCATATGTGCGCGTGCAGCGGGTTGGCGGCTACGGAGCCGTAGCTACGATGGGCGCATGACTGACGCGCCCCGTTCGCAGGAGCCTGTGAGCTCCTCGGATCCTTCACCTGGCGTGAACGGAACGGAGGAGCCGGGCCACGCCGCAGGTTCCGCCGCCGCCTCTCTCGAATCGGCCGCGGCTTCGGTCACTTCGGCCGCCGCGGCGCTGCCGGGCCTGATCAAGCCCCGGCTGCGCGGCTGGCTGCACGCGGGGATGTTCCCCGCAGTGCTCGCCGCCGGGATATTCCTGACCGCGCTGGCCGACAGCACCCGTGGCCGGATCGCCTGCGGCGTCTACACCCTCACCGCATGTCTGCTCTTCGGCGTCAGCGCCCTCTACCACCGCGGCAATTGGGGCCCCCGGGCCAATGCCGTGCTGCGGCGCCTGGACCACGCCAACATCTTCCTGATCATCGCCGGCACGTACACGCCGCTGACGATCCTCCTGCTGCCCTCCAGCGACGGGACTGCCCTGTTGTGGGGGGTGTGGGCGGCAGCCGTGCTCGGTATCGGCTTCCGGGTCTTCTGGGTCGGTGCGCCCCGCTGGCTCTACACGCCCTGCTACATCGCGATGGGATGGGCGGCCGTCTTCTATCTGCCCACCTTCATGCGGGAGGGCGGCATCGCCGTGCTCGTCTGCGTCATCGTCGGCGGCTTGCTCTACAGCGTCGGCGGAGTCGTCTACGGCATCAAGCGGCCGAATCCCTCACCGCGTTGGTTCGGGTTCCACGAGGTCTTCCACTCGTTCACGCTGGCCGCGTTCGTGGTGCACTACGTGGGGATCTCGCTGGTGGCCTACCAGCACGGGTAGCCCTCACGGGCGGCGTGAGCTGCGTCCCCTGCGTGAGCTCAGTCCCATGGCTGCGCCGGGCGTCCCCGGCCGTCCGGGCCTCCCGGCTTCCGGGCTTCCGGTCACGCTCCCGTGTGTGGTGTGCGGCGGATCGCGCGGCCGGCGAGGGTGTCCGTGCGGGTGCCGTCCTCGATCACGAAGCGGCCGTCGATCAGCACATGCGGGATGCCGGTGGGGAGCCGGCGCGGGTCGTCGTAGGTGGCGCCCGGGGCGACGGTGCCGGGGTCGAAGAGGACGAGGTCCGCGCGGTAGCCCTCACGGACCAGGCCCCGGTCCGGCAGACGGAGGCGCGCGGCCGGGCGTGAGGTGAGGTGGGCGACGCACTCCTCCAGCGAGAGCACGCCCAACTCCCGTACGTAGCGGCCGAGATACTGCGGGAAAGTGCCGTACGCGCGCGGATGCGGCTTGGCGCCCTGGAGGATGCCGTCGCTGCCGCCCGTATGCACGGGGTGGCGCATGATGTGCTGCACGTTCTCCTCGTGGCCCACGTGCTGGAGGATCGTCGAGCCGAGACGGTCGTCGATGAGGAGGCGGCGGGCCGTGGTGAACGGCTCCTCGTGGGCCTCGGCAGCCGACTGGGCGATCGTCTTGCCGACGTACGCGGCCAGGGCGGGGTTGGAGACCCCGGAGATCTCGATGGTGTTCCAGTCCATCGGTACGCCGTGGCAGCCGTCGGCGCCCTCGACCTCCATGACATGCCGGATGCGGGCGCAGGTCTCCTCGTCCGAGAGACGCTGCAGGATCGCTTCGGGGCCGCCCGCGCTCGCCCAACTGGGCAGCATCGCGACGAGAGTTGTGCACCCCGGGGTGTACGGATAGGTGTCGAGGGTGATGTCGGCGCCGGCGGCGAGTGCGCGGTCGAGGAGAGCCGTCAGCTCGGGAGCCTTGTTCTCGTTGACGCCGAAGTTCATGGTGGCGTGCGCGAGATGGAGGGCGCAGCCCGCTTCGTGGGAGAGGGTGACCATCTCCTCGTACGCCTGGAGGGCGCCGTTGCCGTAGGAGCGGTGGTGCGGGCAGTAGTAGCCGCCGTACGCCGCCACCGTGCGGCACAGCTCCGTCAGTTCGGCATCGGAGGCGTACATGCCGGGCGTGTAGGTGAGGCCGGACGACATGCCCACCGCGCCCTGTTCGAGACCCTCCGCGACCAGGCGCTTCATCGTGGCGAGTTCGGAGGGAGTGGCGGGGCGGTCGTCCCAGCCGACGGCGAGCATACGGACGCTGCCCTGCGGGACGAGATACGCGGCGTTGACGGCGGTGCCCTGGCGGTCGATCCGGTCCAGGTACTCGCCGACGGTGCGCCAGTCGAAGTCGATGTCCTCGCCCGTGCCGTTCCAGCCCGTGATGGCGCTGCGGACCTCGTTGAGGGTGCGGTCGTCGACGGGGGCGTAGGACAGGCCGTCCTGGCCGACGACTTCGAGAGTGACGCCCTGGGCCGCCTTCGCGGAGTGGTCGGGGTCGCGGAGGAGGGCGAGGTCGGAGTGGGCGTGCATGTCGATGAAGCCGGGGGTGAGGGTGAGGCCTTCGGCCTCGAGGGTCCGCGTGGTCCGCGTACGGGGTCCGGCTGGCGCGGGGCGTGGGCCGTCGCCTTCGCGGGCGATGGCCGTGATGCGGCCGTCTTCGATGGTGACGTCCGCGCGGTAGCCCGGGGTGCCGGTGCCGTCGATGACGTTCGCGTTGCGGATGGCGAGGTCCATGGGCGTGCCTTTCGGGTGCGGCGGGATGCGTCTGGCCGGTGGTGGGTGCGGGGCGTGCCGCTCCGGGGCTACCTCCGGGACGGCATGATTTACGGCCCGGCCCCTCGGAGAATGTTCGTGGGCCCTTGTGCAGCCGGGCCACAAATCACGCTTGAGTGTCCCGAAGGCACCCGTCCCCTACCTTCGGCGGGGATGCCCCAAGCGCGTCACCGCCCTCTTCGCCGTACACGGCTGCGGGCCGTCGAGCCGCACCTCTCCGGATGCCTGTGACGTTCGGGCGGTGGCTCAGAAGAACGTGCGGATGTAGTCCGTCACCGTG
The DNA here is from genome assembly GCA_035556995.1 of Streptomyces sp. Classification (GTDB taxonomy): domain Bacteria; phylum Actinomycetota; class Actinomycetes; order Streptomycetales; family Streptomycetaceae; genus Streptomyces. The sequence goes on along the minus strand of DATMEI010000041.1, from coordinate 1,394 downwards.
CCGTCGGGGGCGACCTCGGGGATGAGTTGCCACTTGTCGAAGATCGTGCAGGGGTGGGACATGCCCAGGCCCACCCAGTCGCCGACGGCGAGTGGGGCTTCCGTACGGACCCACGCGTGCTGGTCGGAGAGGGCTGTGACCGTGATGCCGGTGGCCGGGCGGGTGGTGCCGTCGGGGGTGCGGATCGTGTGGGGCTGGGGGAGGTGGAGGTCGAAGGCGGCGTCCCGTTTGCCGGCGTTGAGGAAGGCCTGGTCCGGGGAGGGGCGTGAGACGACCTGGGCCCAGAGCGTGAACGCCGCCTGGAGGGTGCCCTCTTCGGGGACGCGGTTGAAGGGGGTCTTGTCGCGGTACTGGCCGTCGTCGTGGGAGACGTAGGCGCCGGAGCGCAGGAGTTTCAGGGTGGGCTTCGAGAGGGGCGGGAGTTCCTCGAAGACCTCGGCGACCGCGTCGAACCAGGCGCTGCCGCCGGCGCTGACGACGATCTCGGCCAGTCCGTGGAAGCGGCCCGCCGCGTCGAAGGAGACGGCGAGGGCGGTCAGGCGGCGGAGCCAGGCGGCGACCGACTGGGGGTCGGCGTCGGGGACTTCGCCCTCGTAGCCCGCGACGCCGATCAGGCGAAGGGAGTCGGAGGCGTCGACGGCGTCGGCGACGGCTTCGCATTCCGATTCCGTACGGGCGCCGGTGCGGGCGCCTTCGCCCGCGGCGAGTTCGATCACGACGTCGATGGGACGGTTCGCACCGCGCAGTGCCGCATCCATCTGCTCGACGCCTTCGGTGGAGTCGACGTAGCAGAGGAAGTGGAAGTCGGGGTCGCTGTCGAGCTCTTGGGAGATCCAGCGGAGGGCTGCCGCGTCGACGAGTTCGTTGGCGAGGAAGATGCGGGGGACCTTGAAGGCGCGGGCGACGCGGACCTGGTGGGGGACGGCGAGGGTGACGCCCCAGGCGCCGTGCGCGAGTTGGCGTGCGAAGAGCTGCGGGGCCATGGAGGTCTTGCCGTGCGGGGCGAAGGCGAGGCCGTGCCGCTCGGTGTAGGTCTCCATGAGGGTGAGGTTGTGTTCCACGCGCTCCGCGGAGAGGGCCAGGACGGGTGTGGTGAAGCCGCCGGTGAAGAGGTTGCGGCGTTCCGCGGTGAGGGCGCCGACTGTGGTGCCGGACGCGTCGGGCGGCAGGCCTTTGAAGCGGTGGTCGATGCGCTCATCGGCGAGGGCTGCGAGAGGGGGCATGGCGACTCCGATTCATTGCATGTAATGCAATAGGCATTGCGTATTTCGCTTACGGCTGTCTAGCATCCCGGCGAATACCCGTCAATCGATGAGAAGTGGTGCGCACAGTGACGAGCACCGATGTCGTGTGCCTCGGCGAATCCATGGTCACGTTCCTGCCGTCGCAGCCCG
>DATMEI010000040.1:0-10239 GCA_035556995.1 Streptomyces sp. | reverse complement strand
CGCAGCAGGACCTCTTCGGCATACCTGTGCAACCGCAGCAGGAGCCGCACCTCGTGCCACGCCGCGTCCTGACGCAGCCGTGACGTCCGGGCAGTCACCGGCCGGCTGAGGAAGTCCGCGTGGTACGGCGTCTCGAGCGGGGGGAACGGCAGTGCGCCCACGGCCTGTACGAGCCGCTGCCGTGCCTGGTCCGCCAGCGGTACGAGCGCCGCGTCGGCCACGCTTTGCGCTGTCTGCGGTGCGAGCTGCACCTCCGAGGCCAGTACGGCCACGGCGTCCGCGACCGCGTGGAAGCGGTTGGAGACCAGCGCCTGGAGCGCCGCCGAATGGGCACGTGTACGGGCGAGGGTGAGCTGCCGCTCCAGCAGCGCACCCGCACGGGCCGTACCCGGCGGCAGCGTGGGACCCGTGTCCGCGCCCGCGCCCTGGTCGCCGCCACGGGAACGGCTTCCGCCCGATCCGCCCTTGGGGCTGCCGCCCGGACTGCGTTCGGCCTCGCCGCCCCCGCCTTCGCTCGCAAGCCGCTGGAGCCCGGAGTGCAGCCGGTCCAGCCGGGCGGCGTGACCGTACTCCTGGGACAGCGTGTCCGACAGCCAGCGCAGTTCGACGCACAGCTTGTCGGCCCAGGCCCCGTCGACCAGTGGACGGTACGTGTGGAGAGTGCCGCTCAGCCTGCGGGACGCGCGGCGCAGCCGGCGGGCCGCGTCAGCGGCAGCCGCCGCCGTCTCGGCGCTGCCGACGCTCTCCTCGTGCAGACGCAGGCTGCGCAGGAAGTCGGCTGACCATGTGTGCAGATAACTGCTGAGCGCTTCCGCCGCGTTCACCGTCTGCAGGTCCGCGGGCCGTACGGGAAGAGGGCCGGGCGGCCGGAGGGCCGGCTCACTCGTCCCGGGCAGCGGCAGCTGCGGACCGGCACCGGCTCTCTGTCCTCCTGCCCCGGTCGTGGGCCTTCCGCCTCCGTGGTGTGCTCCGCCGCGGACGGCGGGCACAAGCCTGCCCGGTCCGGCCGGTTCCCCTTGCCCCATCACAACCCCCTCACCGCGCTCGCCCGCTCACACCGCTCGCCCGCTAAGCCCGGACTCACGTCATGCCGCCGGGCCACGCCGGCGTCTCCGGCTCTCGATCAACGATTCCTGGATGTTGCGCAGCGGCTGTCCGTCCTCGTCGTGTGCGTGCCGCGTCCACTCGCCGTCCGGGCCCAGGTGCCAGGAGGCGGTGTCGTCGGCCATACCCGTCTCCAGCAGCCCGTTCAGCGAAATGCGGTGCGCGGGGTCGGGGACCCGCACCAGGGCCTCGATACGCCGGTCGAGGTTGCGGTGCATCATGTCGGGGCTGCCGAACCACACCTCCGGGTCACCGCCGTTCCCGAAAGCGAACACCCTGGAGTGCTCCAGGAACCGGCCGAGGACACTCCGCACCCGCACGTTCTCGCTCAGCCCCGGCACACCCGGGCGCAGCGCGCAGATGCCGCGCACCCACAGATCGACGGGCACGCCGGCCCGCGAGGCACGGTAGAGCGCGTCGACGACGACCTCGTCGACGATCGAGTTGACCTTGAAGCGCACGAACGCGGGACGTCCCGCACGGTGCTGGACGATCTCCCGCTGAATGCGCGAGACCAGCCCGTCCCGCAGCGAGGTGGGCGCCACCAGCAGCCGCCTGTAGGACTCGCGGCGCGAATATCCGGACAGGCGGTTGAAGAGGTCGGAGAGGTCCGCGCCCACCTGCTGATCGGCGGTCAGCAGGCCCAGATCCTCGTACACGCGTGCCGTCTTGGGGTGGTAGTTGCCGGTGCCGACGTGCGCGTAGCGGCGCAGCGTCTCGCCTTCCTGGCGCACCACCAGCGAGAACTTGCCGTGTGTCTTCAGCCCGACCAGCCCGTGCACGACGTGGCAGCCGGACTCCTCCAGTTTGCGCGCCCACTTGATGTTGGCCTGTTCGTCGAAGCGTGCCTTGATCTCGACCAGCACCAGCACCTGCTTGCCGGACTCGGCGGCGTCTATGAGGGCGTCGACGATCGGCGAGTCGCCCGAAGTGCGGTACAGCGTCTGCTTGATCGCCAGCACTTCTGGATCGGAGGCCGCCTGCTCCAGGAACGCCTGCACGGACGTGGAGAAGGAGTCGTAGGGGTGGTGCAGCAGTACGTCGCGCTCGCGCAGCGCGGCGAAGATGTCGGGTGGCTGAGCTGACTCCACCTGTGCGAGATCGCGCTGCGTGCCCGCCACGAACTTCGGGTACTTCAGGTCCGGCCGGTCCATTGCCGAAACGATTCCGGACAGTCCTGTCAGGTCGAGCGGGCCCGGCAGCGGATAGACCTCCGCCTCGGAGACGTTCAACTCGCGCACCAGCAGTTCCAGTACGTACGGGTCGATCGACTCCTCCACCTCCAGCCGGACCGGCGGCCCGAAGCGGCGGCGGAGCAGCTCCTTCTCCAGCGCCTGGAGAAGGTTCTCGACGTCGTCCTCCTCGACCTCCAGGTCCTCGTTCCGCGTCACACGGAACATGTGATGGGCCAGCACCTCCATCCCGGGGAAGAGCTCCTCCAGGTGCGCGGCGATGACGTCCTCGAGCGGGACGTAGCGCTGCGGGGACGCCTCGAGGAAGCGGGCGAGCAGAGGCGGCACCTTCACACGTGCGAAGTGCTGGTGCTGGGTGACGGGGTTGCGTACGACCACGGCCAGGTTGAGCGAGAGCCCGGAGATGTACGGGAAGGGGTGCGCCGGGTCGACCGCCAGCGGCGTGAGCACGGGGTAGATCTGCTGCCGGAACAGCGTGAAGAGCCGGGCCTGCTCCTTCTCCGTCAGTTCGTGCCAGCGGATCAGGTGCAGTCCCTCCTCGGCCAGCGCGGGGGCTATCTCCTGCTGGTAGCAGCGGGCGTGCCGCGCCATCAGCTCGCGCGAGCGCGTCCAGATCTGCTCCAGCACCTCGCGCGGCTGAAGCCCGGACGCGGAGCGGGTGGCCACACCGGTCGCGATGCGCCGCTTCAGGCCGGCGACCCGGACCATGAAGAACTCGTCCAGATTCCTGGCGAAGATCGCCAGGAAGTTCGCCCGCTCCAGCAGCGGCGGCTCGGGGTCCTCGGCGAGCTCCAGGACCCGTTCGTTGAAGGCGAGCCAGCTTTGTTCGCGGTCCAGGAAGCGGTCCGCAGGCAGGTCGTCCTGCTGGCCGCCCGCGGCTGTGAGCGGAGGGCCGACGTCGGGGTCGGAGTCGAGGTCCGGGTCCAGATCGGGGACCGTACCGCCTGCGGTACGGTCGGCCGGGCCTGCGGACGGGGAGGGGTAAGAGACGGGTGATGCGGCACGTGACGCGGGCTCGCTCATGGCTCCATTGTTCCCCGCACCGGCGGCTCCGGTAGGGGTGGCGAGGTGGCGAGCGGACTGCTGCATCCGGTGATGCTCGCAAGGGTGTCTGAATCGATGGTTACGCGCACATGACGCACAGGCGAGCGGCACGCCACCGGCACGCGTTCACAGGAGCGACGGGAAGGCGGTACGGGAGGCCGGCAGGCGAGTCGGTGTGCGGGACCGGTACGCGGGACCGGTGTGCGAGACCGGTACGCGCGAGGGCTCGGGCTGACGGCCCCCGCCCGCCGCCTCAGCTCTCGGTGCGGTACATCAGGTCCGTCTCGTACGTCCGGAACCCCAGCCGCTCGTACACGCCGACGGCCGCGAAGTTGTCCGCGTCCACGTAGAGCATCGCCGTCGGCAGTCCCCTGTCCCGCTCCAGATGCCGCAGTCCGATCGCCGTGAGCGTCTTGCCGAGCCCGCTGCCCTGCGCCCAGGGTGCGACGCCGAGCACGTAGACCTCGCCGAGCTGTTCCGCGCTGTGCACCTTCGTCCAGTGGAAACCGATCAGGCGTCCCTCCTGTTCGGCCAGGAAGAAGCCCGCGGGGTCGAACCAGGGCTCCGCCTTCCTGTCCTCCAGGTCGCGCTGGGTGAGGCTGCCCTGGTCCGGATGGTGTGCGAAGGAGGCGGCGTTCAGCGCGAGCCAGGCCGCGTCGTCATCACCGGGCCGGAACGTACGTACGGTCACGCCCTCCGGCAGCACCGGCTCGGGGAGTGCCGGGGTCGATGCGCCGGTCAGGGGCCGCCGCATCTGGCGCAGCTCGCGGAAGAGGCTGAGGCCGAGGACCTGTGCGAGGTGCCGTGCCGCGGGGTGGCCGCCGTGCGCCCACACGCGCAGCCTCTTGCCGGACTCCTTGAGCAGCGCCTGGCCGAGCTGCCGTCCGTATCCGCGTCCGCGGTGCAGCGGGTGAACGACCAGTTCGCCGGTGGGCGGTTCGACGGGATCGGTGTCCTCCAGCTGTGCATAGCCGAGGAGTTCGCCGTCCTGATGCAGCAGCAGATGCCGCACTCCGGGGCGCGGCCCCCCGCGCAGTTGCAGCCACCCCTGCTCGGAAAGGGGCGACTGACCATCCGCACTGGCCGCCTCGTCGAGCAGCGACTGCGCCTCCCGTACGACTTCGGCCGACGCCTCGTCCACAACCACCACGTCGCTCATGGCAACGACTTTACGAGACGCGCGTACCGCTCCACTCCCCGACCACCGAGGAGGGCTTCCGGAGGGCTTCCACGGTGGCCGGAACAGGTCGCGGCTCCCGGCAGGGGCGGCCGTGTCCAGCGGCCGATGTCTACGCGGCCGACGAGTACGGGAACTTCGTGCGGGCGTCCCGCAGCGCGAGCCCCCACCACTCCAGCTGCCGGAGCATGCCTTTCGCTGCCGCGTTGCTGCCCTCCTCGTCGCGGGGGCGGCCGTCCTCGGCGAAGCGCTCCCAGGCCATGTGGAAGCTGAGGGTCGCGCGGACGGTGACCGCGTGCAGCTCGGGGAAGACCTGCCGCAGCTGCTCGACCGCTCGCTGACCGCCGGCCATCCCGCCGTAGGAGACGAAGCCGACGGGCTTCGCGTGCCACTCGTGGTTGAACCAGTCGATGGTGTTCTTCAGCGAGGCGGGGAAGCTGTGGTTGTACTCGGGGGTCACGACCACGAAGGCGTCGGCGGCTGAGAGCCGCCCGGCCAGGCCGGCCCGTACGCGTTCCACCTCGGGCGGCAGCGCGGCACCGAAGTCGGGGAACGCCACGGGCAGTTCGTGCTCGGCCTCGGCCAGGTCGATGACGTCGACCTCGTAACTTCCGTACTTCCTCGCCTCGCCGGCGAACCAGTCCGAGACGGTCGGCCCGAAACGGCCCGCTCGCACGCTGCCGACGATCACTGCGAGACGCAGCGGCTTGTTGCTCTCCATGGGACTCTCCTCGAACGCGGTGGAACGCACGTCGCTCGCGTGCGGTAGCCGTCGTGGCTGCCCCAAGGGTCAAACTTGAAGTTCAGTTCAAGTCAAGCTATTGGCTGTCGCGCCACTCGGACGGGCCCTGCGGAGGGGCAGGAGAGCCGGAGTCCCGTGGAGACCCAGGCCCCGGTGGCTCCGGCTCCGGCTCCGGCGGCGGGGGTTCCGGCGTCCCGGGCAGGCGCATCACCACCTCGGTGCCGCCGCCCTCACCCGGCGCCGGCTGCAGGACCACCTCGCCGCCCGAGTGCTGGACTGTACGGGCCACGATGGACAGCCCGAGCCCCGACCCGGGCAGGCTCCGCGCGGACGGCGAACGCCAGAAGCGGTCGAAGACGTACGGCAGTTCGTCCTCGGTGATCCCGGGCCCGTGATCCCGTACGCGCAAGGTGCCCTCGCTCAGTTCGACCTCCACCGTGCCGCCGTCCGCACTGAACTTGACCGCGTTGTCCAGCAGGTTGACCACGGCACGCTCCAGAGCGGCGGGCTCCCCCTGCACGTACCAGGACGCCACCTGCCCCACCGTGATCCTGATGCCCTTGCTGCGCAGCCGCACCCGCTCGACCGCGCGGTCGGTGATCTCGTGCAGCGCGACGGCGTCGACCCTGCCGCCGCCGGGCCCCGCCTCCCGCGACAGCTCCTGCAGATCCCCGACAAGCGACGCGAGTTCGCTCATCTGCGCCCTGACCGATTCCAGGAGCGCCCGGCGGTCCTCGGGCGGCAGTGAACGGCCCGTCTCGTCGCTGCGTACGAGCAGTTCGATGTTCGTACGCAGCGAAGTCAGCGGCGTACGCAGCTCGTGCCCGGCATCCGCGATCAGCTGCTGCTGCAACTCGCGGGATGAGGCGAGCGCTTCGGTCATCGAGTTGAACGAGCGCGACAGCCGGGCGATCTCGTCGTCGCCCTCGGCCGGGATGCGCACCCCGAGGTCCTCCGTACGGGCGATGTGCTCGACGGCGCCGGTGAGACGGTCCACAGGGCGCAGCCCCGCGCGCGCGAGCGCGACGCCGGCGCCCGCCGCCGCCAGTACGCCTGCTCCGCCCACCAGCGCGAGGATCAGCGCGAGGTTGCGCAGCGACCGGTCCGTCTCGGTGAGCGGCCGTGCCACCGACACCGCCACGTCGGTGCCCTCCACCGGACTGGTGAGGACCCGGTAGTCCGTGCCGGAGCCGTCCAGACTGCGCGAGGTGTGCACCGACTCGACGCTGGTGTGCTTGGCGACGTCGATGTCGCCCGGAGCGACCTCCACCTTGCTGCCGACGATGACGCAGCTCTTGCCTCGCTGGTCGACGACCTGGACGGTCGCGTCGAAGGGGTTCGGCGCCCGCTCGTCGGCCGGCGAGCACTGCCCGGTTCTCACCTGGTCGACGATGAAGCTGGAGTCCACGCGGTTGTTGCTGCGCAGCGACTCGTCCAGTGAACCGATCAGCTGTCCCCGTACGAGGAACCAGCAGGCCGTCGCGCAGGCAGCCACAGCGAGAGCGACCGTGACGGCCGCGAGCAGTGCGAGGCGCGAGCGCAGCGGCGGAGCGGACAGCCGGGGCCGCAGGGCGGCGGCGTTCGGCAGCTTCACGCCCCCTCGTCCTTGAGGACGTAGCCGACGCCGCGCACGGTGTGCACGAGGCGCGTCTCGCCGCCCGCCTCCGTCTTGCGCCGCAGATACATCACGTACACGTCCAGGGAGTTGGACGAGGGTTCGAAGTCGAAGCCCCAGACGGACTTGAGGATCTGCTCGCGCGTGAGCACCTGCCGCGGGTGCGAGAGGAACATCTCCAGCAGCGTGTACTCGGTGCGGGTCAGCTCCACCGTCCGCGCGCCCCGCGTCACCTCCCGCGTGCCCAGGTCCATGCGCAGGTCGGCGAAGCCGAGGGAGCCCGTTCCGGATTCGACGTCGGCGCTGACGGCGGCGTGCTCCTGGGCGTAGGAGTTGCGCCGCAGCAGCGCACGGATGCGGGCCAGCAGTTCGTCCAGCTCGAAGGGTTTGACGAGATAGTCGTCGGCACCCGCGTCGAGGCCGGTGACACGGTCGCCGACGGTGTCACGCGCGGTCAGCATCAGGACCGGTACGCGCCGGCCCGCGGCGCGCAGCCGCCGGGCGGCCGTCAGTCCGTCCATGCGGGGCATCAGCACATCGAGGAGGATCAGGTCCGGCTCGTACGACGCGGTCTTCTCCAGGGCGTCCAGTCCGTCGACGGCGAGCGCCGTGTCGTACCCCTCGAACGTGAGGCTGCGGCGTAGCGCGTCCCGTACGGCCGGCTCGTCGTCGACGATCAGCACCTTCATGGCCACCATGGGTTCAAGCTTCGCATCGGCGGCGGCTTCTGCCGTAAGGGCCGGGGGGTTCGCGGGGGCGTAGGTGTGGGCGTGGGTCTGGGTGGGGCCGTTGTAGCCGTACGTGTGGCCGTACCCCGTCGGCCAGGCGGCGCCTTCGTTCGCGGTGCCCATCGTCAGTTGACCCCGGCGCCGGAGCGCAGATCGCCGAGTACGTCCTTGACGGAGTTGACGGGGACGGCGAAGCCCAGCCCCACACTGCCGCCGCTGCTCACCGCCCCACCGGAGCCGGAACCGGAGCCCGAACCGGAGGAGTACGTCGCGGAGTTGATGCCGATGACCTCTCCGTCCATGGTGACGAGTGCGCCGCCGGAGTTGCCGGGGTTGAGCGAGGCGTCCGTCTGGATCGCCTTGTAGGTGGTGGTGTCCTCGCCCGGGTCGCCGTTGTACTGGCCGCCGCCGAACTCGAAGGGCCAGTCGCCGCCCTCACCCTGGCTCTGCCCGTCGCGGCCGTCCCCGCCCTCGTTCCGTACGGTCACGTCGCGGTCCTTCGCGGAGACGATGCCGCTGGTCACGGTTCCCGAAAGTCCTTCGGGCGAGCCGATGGCGACGACCTGGTCGCCGACGCCCACATCGTCGGAGTCGCCCAGCTTCGCCGGAGTCAGCCCGTCCACATCGCGGGCCTTCACCAGGGCCATGTCGCGGTCCGCCGCCCTGCCCACGACGTCGGCCGTCGCCGTCCTGCCGTCGCTGAAGGTGATCCGCACACTGTCCGCGCCGGCGACCACGTGGTTGTTCGTGAGGATCTCGCCGTCCTCGGAGATCACCACCCCGGATCCCGTCGACTGCCCGCCGCCGGTGTCCGCCTTGATCTCCACGACGCTCGGACCGACCGACTCGGCCACCGCGGACACGGTGCCCCCGGCACGCGCGGAGGCCTTGCTGCCGTCGGCGACAGCACCGGCGACGCTGCTGCTCCCGCCGTCGCCGAGCAGGTGCTCCACCCCGACGGCGGCCCCGCCGCCCAGCGCGGCTGCCCCCAGCGCCAGGGCGGCCAGCGCCGCCACCGGCAGACGGACGCTGCCGCGCCGGACGCCCGCGTGCGCGCGGCCGGACCCCGGACCGGAACCCGCAGCGGAACCCGCACCGGAATCCGCACCGGAGTCGGAAGGCGAAGGCGAGGAAGGAGGAGACGGAGGAGCGCCCGCATGAGAAGCAGCCCCCGGCCAAGAGGAAAACGCCTGGTGTTCGCTCATACGCTCACGGTGGCCCCGCTCCATGAGAGACACCTGAGATGCCGCTGAGAAGCCCCGAAATCTCCGGGCCTCTCCGTGACGCTCTGCGCCGCGTCAGCGCTCGGGCGGTGATCCGCACCCGCACGAGCGGCGGATGACCAGCCCCGACGGGAACTGCCTCACCCGCTGCCCCCGGGAGCCCGCAACCCGCAGCGAGTCGTCCAGCACCAGATCGACCGCGGCCTTCGCCATGCCCTCACGGTCCGAACCGACCGTCGTGAGCGGCGGGTCGGTCAGCCCCGCTTCCTTCACGTCGTCGAAGCCGGCGACCGCCAGGTCCTGCGGTACGTCCATGCCCAGCTGGCGGGCAGCCCGCATCACACCGAACGCCTGGTCGTCCGTCGAGCAGAAGACGGCCGTCGGACGGTCGGGCCGCCGCAGCAGTTCCAGCGCGAGCTGGTAGGTGTCGTACCGGTTGTACGGGGCCTGGAAGAGCCGCCCCTCCACCGAGCGCCCGGCCTCCTTCATCGCCCGCGACCAGCCCTCCACGTGGTCGGTCACGGGGTCGCCGGATTCCGGCGTGGAGTCGATGCCGCCGAGGCAGGCGACGTATTCGTGCCCGTGCTCCAGCAGGTGCCGCGTGGCCAGCTGCGCGCCGCCGACGTCGTCCAGCACCACAGCGACATCGTCGATGGCCTCGGGGCGCCGGTGCAGCAGTACGACCCGGGAGTCCCAGGCGTCTATCTCCACGGCGGCGTGCTCGCTGGGGCCCTGGCTGATGAGGATCAGGCCGGAGACCCGCATCCCCAGGAAGGCCCGCAGATAGTGGACTTCCCGTTCGTCGAGATAGTCGGAGTTACCGACGAGCACCATCTTTCCGCGCTCCGCTGCGGCCTGCTCGACCGCGTGCGCGAGCTCCGCGAAGAAAGGCTGCCGGGCGTCCGGAACGATCAGGCCTATCAAGTCCGTACGGCGCGAGGCCATGGCCTGTGCGACCCGGTCGGGCCGGTAGCCCAGCTCCTTGATCGCCGCGAGCACACGCTCACGCGTCGCCGGCGCGACGGGCCGCGGCCCGTTGTTGATCACATAGCTGACGACCGCGGTCGACGTACCCGCCAGCCTTGCCACATCGTCCCGCGTCACCCTGGCCACGCGCGCAGTCTACGCGGGAAGCATCCGCTGTTTGAGGGGCCTCAGGGGTTGGACGTCCGACCGCCGCGAGCGGTGCCGTCCAGGGGTTCCGCATCGCGCGCGTACGACCCGTTTTCCACCGCTGGTCCGTCAACCGCCTCGCGGGCGAAACGGGTTGCCGCGTCCGTGACGGCACGGGCGTCGGCAGCGGCCTTCTTCTCCCGTGCGGACTTCTCGCCCTTCTCCGACGAGACGAAGCGGTAGCCGACGTTGCGCACGGTGCCGATGAGCGACTCGTACTCGGGGCCGAGCTTCGCCCGG
>DATMEI010000039.1:0-2739 GCA_035556995.1 Streptomyces sp. | reverse complement strand
AGGCTTCGCGGGCACCCCCGTCATCTGCGACGCTCTCGCCGACACGGGCCAGTTGGAGACCGCGTACGAGCTGCTCACCCAGCGCGAATGCCCCTCATGGCTGTATCCCTTGACCCAGGGGGCAACCACGGTCTGGGAACGCTGGGACAGCCTGATGCCCGACGGGACCGTCAATCCCGGCGAGATGACGTCCTTCAACCACTACGCCCTCGGGGCCGTCGCCGACTGGCTGCACAGGACGTTGGCGGGACTCGCCCCCGCAGAACCCGGCTACCGGCGCTTGCTGGTGCGGCCCCGCCCGGGCGGCGCCCTCACGCACGCCGCAGCCGCGCACGATACGCCATACGGCCGTGCATCGGTCGAATGGCACCTCGACGAGGGCGAGTTCGCACTCAGCGCCGAGGTGCCCACGGGCACCACGGCCACTGTGGAGCTGCCGGGACGCGAGCCGTTCGACGTCGCATCCGGACGGCACCGGTGGCGGGTGCGTGTCTGACCGCCACCATCCGGGGCCGGCCGTCGCTCAGATGTCCCTGAACGTCTCGATCTGGGCGCCGACTTCGTTGAGCCGCTCCGCCAGGTCCTCGTATCCGCGGTTGATCACATAGACGTTGCGCAGCACGGACGTGCCCTCCGCCGCCAGCATCCCCAGCAGTACCACCACGGCGGGGCGCAGCGCGGGCGGGCACATCATCTCCGCTCCGCGCCAGCGCGTCGGTCCTTCGACCAGCACCCGGTGCGGGTCGAGGAGTTGAAGCCTCCCCCCGAGGCGGTTCAGGTCGGTGAGGTAGATGGCGCGGTTGTCGTAGACCCAGTCGTGGATGAGGGTCTGCCCCTCCGCGACGGCGGCGATCGCCGCGAAGAAGGGGACGTTGTCGATGTTGATGCCGGGGAAGGGCATCGGGTGGATCTTGTCGATGGGTGCCTCGAGTTTCGAGGGACGTACCGTGAGGTCGATCAGTCGCGTACGGCCGTTGTCCGCCGCGTACTCGGGGCTGCGCTCGGCCTCCAGGCCCATCTCCTCCAGCACCGCGAGTTCGATCTCCAGGAACTCCACCGGCACCCGGCACACGGTCAGTTCGGATCCGGTGACGACTGCCGCCGCCAGCAGGCTCATCGCCTCGACCGGGTCCTCGGAGGGGGAATAGTCGACGTCGACGTCGATCTCGGCAATGCCGTGCACGGTCAGCGTGGTCGTGCCGATGCCCTCGACCTTGACGCCGAGCTGCTCCATGAAGAAACACAGGTCCTGGACCATGTAGTTGGAGGAGGCGTTGCGGATCACCGTGACACCGTCATGCCTCGCCGCGGCCAGGAGCGCGTTCTCGGTGACGGTGTCGCCCCGCTCGGTCAGCACGATCGGACGTTCCGGCGTCACCGACCTCTCGACGACCGCGTGGTAGAGCCCCTCGGTGGCGGTGATCTCCAGGCCGAAGCGGCGCAGCGCGATCATGTGGGGCTGCACGGTGCGCGTTCCGAGGTCGCAGCCGCCCGCGTACGGGATGCGGAACTGGTCCATGCGGTGCAGCAGCGGGCCGAGGAACATGATGATGCTGCGTGTACGGCGCGCGGCGTCCGCGTCGATGGCCTCCAGGTCCAGCTGGGCCGGGGGCACGATCTCCAGATCTGCGCCGTCGTTGATCCAGCGCGCACGGACGCCGATCGATGAGAGCACCTCGAGGATGCGGAAGACCTCTTCGATGCGGGCGACCCGACGCAGCACCGTACGCCCGGAGTTGAGCAGCGAGGCGCACAGCAGGGCGACGCAGGCGTTCTTGCTCGTCTTGACGTCGATGCTGCCGGAAAGGCGCCGTCCGCCGACGACCCGCAAGTGCATCGGACCTGAGTAGCCGAGGGAGACGATCTCACTGTCCAACGCCTCGGAGATACGCGCGATCATCTCAAGACTGATGTTCTGGTTCCCTCGCTCGATGCGGTTGACCGCGCTCTGACTGGTGCCCAGAGCCTCCGCGAGTTTCACTTGAGTCCAGCCCCGGTGCTGTCGGGCGTCACGGATCAGCTGCCCGATGCGGGCGAGGTAGTCATCAGTCATGGAACGAGGATATCTCACATATGAGATGACTTCGTGCCGAGAGTGTGGCCGTGTGGCGACCGTGCGATGTCACGGGTCTCATGCGTTCCGGGCCGGGGCATGACCGTCAGGCGGTCGTGTACTAGAGTTATCTCGACATCGAGATAACTGGCGAACGCGCACCCACGACCACTGCTGAGTAAGGCATACCTAACTTACCTGACCCCAGCAGCACACCCACCCTGGGGGTCTCCCGGCCGCCGGGCTGCGGGGACGGTCGGCAATGACGCACTGAAGGAGACTGTCGTGTCGGCGAACAGCTTCGACGCCCGCAGCACGCTGCAGGTGGGCGACGAGTCGTACGAGATCTTCAAGCTGGACAAGGTGGAGGGCTCCGCCCGCCTCCCGTACAGCCTGAAGGTGCTGCTGGAGAACCTTCTCCGCACCGAGGACGGCGCGAACATCACCGCCGGCCACATCCGCGCGGTGGGCAGTTGGGACCCGAAGGCCCAGCCCAGCCAGGAGATCCAGTTCACCCCCGCCCGCGTGATCATGCAGGACTTCACGGGTGTGCCCTGCGTGGTGGACCTCGCCACCATGCGTGAGGCCGTCAAGGCGCTCGGCGGCGACCCCGCACGGATCAACCCGCTGGCCCCCGCCGAGCTGGTCATCGACCACTCGGTCATCTCCGACTCGTTCGGCTCGAA
>DATMEI010000038.1:0-3947 GCA_035556995.1 Streptomyces sp. | reverse complement strand
GCTACTACGAGGACTGGGCGAGCGAGGAGATGTACGTCGAGCGGGACCCGCTGGGCAATCCGGTCGACCGGCGTCACCCGTGGAACCAGACCACGCTGCCCGCACCCCAGAAGCGCCAACTGGACGGCGGCAAGTACAGCTGGGTCGTCAGCCCCCGCTGGTACGACAAGCGCACGGGCGACCATCTGGCGCTCGACACCGGGGGCGGGCCCATCGCCCGGCTGTGGTCGACCGCTCTCGCGGGCAAGGTCCGGACTCCGTACGTGCGTTCCACCGGACGCAGCGTCCAGATCGACCTGCCGAAGACCCCCACGACACCCGAGACCCGGCTGGAGTGGACGCCGCCGCCCTTCCCCAACACCCTGGAGCGCAACCGGGCCCGCATGTACTTCGTCGAGCGGGCGCTCGCAGAGGTACGGTCCGGGCACACCAAGGTCTTCGAGGACTTCAAGGTGCCCGAGGAGGCCATCGGTGTCGGCTTCCACGAAGCGGTACGCGGCGTCCTCTCCCACCACCTCGTCATCCGCGACCGCAAGATCGCCAACTATCACCCGTATCCGCCGACTCCGTGGAACGCCAGCCCGCGGGACCACTACGGCACGCCCGGACCGTACGAGGACGCGGTGCAGGGAATGCCGATCTTCGAAGAGAACAGCCCCGAGAACTTCAAGGGCATCGACATCATGCGCACGGTGCGCAGCTTCGACCCGTGCCTGCCGTGCGGCGTGCACATGTATCTCGGTGGCGGACGCACTGTGCGGCAGAGCCACTCCCCGACCTTCGGCGCACTGGCGTAAGGGGCTGCCGGGAATGGTCTGGGAAGAGCGCGAGGCGCGTGAACACGTCGCCCGTACCGAGAAGTTGCTGTCCGGACTCGAGGGACTCGCCGACGCCGGCGTCCGCGAGCAGGCGATGGACGCACTGCACGCGCTGGCGGAGCTGTACGGCGAGTGCCTGGCCCGCGTGATGCGCTACGCGGACACGGAGACGGCAGCTGCCATCGCCGCCGACGAACTGGTGAGCCACCTGCTGCTCGTGCACGAACTGCACCCGGACCCCGTCGAGCAGCGCGTGCGGCGGGCCCTCGACGGCCTGCCGGGCGTGACGGTCGTGGCTGTGCAGGAGCCGGAGGTCCGCGTCTCGCTGAGCCCGCAAGGCTGCGGTGCCCCCTCGGAGGAGCAGCTCGCGCAGAACGTACGGGACGCGGTCGCATGGGCCGCGCCCGAGATCGACAGTGTCGGGACGGAGAAGGCGGCGCCGGAGGCGACGACGCTGATCTCGGTGGACTCGCTGTTCCGGGGGCCTCAGCCTGCCGGGAACCGGTGAGCGGGGTGAGTGCCGCGAGTCCCGGAGGTGCCGTGAGGCCGGAGGGTGCCGCCGCCCGGACCGTCACCGCCTCCAGGCTGCGCGGTCTTCTGCGCAGACCACGCGTGGAACCCCGCTCCGAGCCCGAACGCTGTGACCTCTGCTCCGAGCAGCTGCCCGATACGCACCGCCACATGCTCGATGTGCCTCAGAGCGCGATTCTGTGCACGTGCAGGGCCTGCACCCTGCTCTTCGACCAGAGCTCTGCGGGCGGCAGGCACTACCGGCTGCTGCCCGGGCGAAGGGCCGCGCTGAACGGCTTCCATATCGACGACATGCTCTGGGCCACCCTCGGAGTGCCCGTCGGCCTCGCCTTCTTCGTACGGGACGGCGCGACGGGCGAGGTGAGCGTGGGGTATCCCAGCCCGCTGGGCGCCACGCGTTCCGCCGTGGAACCGCAGGTCTGGGAGGAGGTCCGGCGGGGGTACCCGGGTCTGGTGGATCTCACGGACGACGTGGAGGCGCTGCTGGTGCACCGGTCGCGTACGGCACAGGAGCACTGGATCGTTCCGCTGGACGACTGCTACCGGCTCGTCGCGGTCGTCCGCACCCACTGGCGGGGCCTGTCGGGCGGTTCCGAGGTGTGGGACCACATCGACGCGTTCTTCGCCGGACTGTCCGAGCAGGACTGAGCTCAGCACAACCGAGGAGTCGACATGGCTGACATCAAGATCGGCAAGCCGCACGTACAGCTCGACAAGGCGGCGCACGTTCCGGGCGTACGGCAGGGCAACCACGAGGGCGCCTGCAAGCATCAGCCCGGCCATCTGTCCGACGACACATCCACGGCACGCAGGTCCACGGGCGTCAACGCGAAGGCGATGGACCCGATCCTGCCCGGCATGCCCAACCTCTCCCCCGCGTGAGCGCCCACTCGGGGGCGGACGCACACGCCGCCGGCGCCGGTGCGCGGGAGGAGGTGCCCGATCTGGACTTCGCCGTCACGGGCGCACGGCCGATGCCGGAGCAGGCCGTCCCGACAGTGGCGTTCCGGCTTGCGATCAGACGGACCGGCGGAGGCCCCGTACGTTCCGTCAGCCTGAGCACCGCCGTACGCATCGCGGTGGCGCGGCGGCGCTACGACAACGCCGACCGGCTGACCATGGCCCGGCTCTTCGGGCAGCCGGAACAGTGGGCCACCAGCATGCGGCCGCTGACCTGGGCACGGATCAGCACGGTCGTCCCGCCGTTCGACCTGGAGACGGAGATCGACCTGCCGGTGCCCTGCACCCGTGACACCGAACTGGCCGTCACCTCCTACTTCCACGGCGTACGGGACGGGGAGGTGCCGCTGGACTTCCTGTTCAACGGAACGGTCTTCCACGAAGGGCTCGACGGGCGGCTGCGGACCGCTCAGATCTCCTGGACCAAGGACGCCGTCCACCAGCTTCCCGCCGGGCTGTGGCACGAGATCCTGGGCCGTTACGGCTCCGGCACGGGCTGGGTGCCGCTCTCCGCCGAGGCGCACGACGCACTCACCGCCCACCGCGACCGGCACGCCCTGACGGGCTGGGACGAGACGGTGGCCGACCTGCTCGCCCGCGCGCAGAAGCACGGCGAGGAGCACGAAGCCGTACGGGGAGCCGCGTGGACGCCGTAGAGAAGATCGCCCGCACCTGCCTCTACGAGGGCTACCTGCTGTGGCCGTACCGCAGGACCGCGCTGAAGAACGCCCGGCGCTGGATGTTCGGCGGCGTCTATCCGCAAAGCTGCGGCGACGTGCTGGGCGAACCCTCACGGATGCGCACCCAGGTGCTGCTGGAGGCGCTGCCGGCCGCGAAACTGACCGTGCATCTGCGGTTTCTGCAGGTCATCGACCGTCAGGTGTTCCGGAACGGGCCGGGTGGCCCTGTGCCAGTGGACGAACTGCGTGTGGAAGGCCAGAGCCATCTGACCTGGCAGGAGGCGACCGAACGGCGCTGGGTGTGCCCTCCGTGGTCACCGCGGCGTGGCCCGCGCACCACCAACGTCGACATCCCGCCCGGCGTGGACCGTGAGGCGCTGCGCGCCGAATCGGGCGGCGTCGCGGGCACGCTCGTACGGGGCTGGCAGCGGCTGACCGGGACGGTACGGCTCGACGCCGAGGCCGTCACCGACAAGGTGATGCGCGTGACAGTGGACATCGAGAACACCTCCCCCTGCCCGGTCCCCGTGGCCGGAGCACGCGGCGCCAGGGACGCGATGGCGCCGTACGCCTTCATCTCCACACACACCGTGCTGCACACCGGCACGGGTGCTTTCGTCTCGCTGACCGATCCGCCCGGGGAACTGCGCGAGGCAGCTGCGGACTGCCGCAATGTGGGGACCTGGCCGGTCCTGGTCTCCGACGATCCCGACGCGGCGAAGACCAGTCCGCACCGCGCGCCTGAGATGCTCTCTTCCCCGATCACGCTCTACGACTATCCGGCGGTCGCCCCCGAGAGCCCCGGCGACATGTTCGACGGCGGTGAGATCGATCAGCTGCTGATCCTGGGGATCCTGAGCCTCACCCCGCATGAGCAGGAAGAGGCGCGGGCGACCGATCCACGTGCGCGGGAGATCCTGGACCGCTGCGCGGCTCTGGGCCCCCGTGAACTGGCCGC
>DATMEI010000037.1:0-2219 GCA_035556995.1 Streptomyces sp. | reverse complement strand
TTCCGGGTGGCATCGCGGCGCCTCCACCGACATGGGTGATCTGGGCGAAGTGATGCCCGTACTGCACCCGTTCACCTCCGGAGCGGTCGGTGACGCACACAGCCACGACTACCAGGTCACCGACCACGTCACCGCGGCCGTCGAACCGGCGGTCCTGCTCGCCTGGTGCGTGATCGACCTGCTCGGCGGCGGCGCCGGAGAGGCACGCCGGATTCTGGAGGCACGCGGGCAGCGCCGCCCGGCCGCCGAAGTCCGTTCCGGATACGAAGAGTTGCGTGCCGGTTTCGACTCCACCGGTTCCTTCGACGGACGTATCGCGGAAGGAGAGAAGTGACATGGCGGCATCCCCGGAGCGTCCCCGCGCCCTGATCACCGGAGCGGCCGGCGGCATCGGAGCGGCCATCGCCCGGAGGCTGCACCGCGACGGCGCCCGCGTCGTACTCGCCGACCTCCGGCAGGACCGGCTCGACGTCCTCGCTGCGGAGTTGGGCACACCCGGGGGGCCGGCCGGGGAAGCAGCGAGGGAAGCCGTGCCGCTCTGCGTCGACTTGAGGGACAGGGACTCCCTGCCGGGCTTCGTCGACGCCGCATGGGAGGTGTGGGACGGGCTGGACATCCTCGTCAACGCGGCCGGGCTGTACCCGAGTACGCCGCTGCTGGAGATGCCGGACGCCTCCTGGGACCGGGTCCTCGACGTGAACCTCTCCGGTGTCTTCTCGCTGTCCCGTTCCTTCGCCCGGCGGCTCGTCGAGGCGGGGCGCGGCGGCCACATCGTCAACATCAGCTCCGGGGCCTCGACGAGAGCGCGGCGTGGCGCGGCCCATTACTGCGTCTCCAAGGCCGGACTGGACATGCTGACGAAGGCCTTCGCGCTGGAGCTGGCCGGGCACGAGATCAGTGTCAACGCCGTCTCGCCCGGGTTCATCGAGGTCGGCAGTGAAGTCAATCCGCTCGGAGCGGACTACGTACGCACCATCCGTGGCGGGCAGCCCTGGCCGCGTGCCGGCACCCCTGAGGACGTCGCCGGGGCGGTGGCCTACCTGTGCGGGCCCGACGCCGGCTGGGTCACCGGAGCGTCCCTGAGCGTGGACGGCGGCGCGGGCACGGGCAATGCGGCGCTACCGCTGAGCTGACCGGGCCGAGCCCCCTGTCCCCCGGGTCGGCCCAATGCCCTTGCGCCCAGGGGGTGTTGCCGCACCCCGGAGGCGCCCCGCGTCGGCCGGGTCGACGGCCGTGGAGGTCACCTCAGACGAGTTCGCGTGCGGTGGCGCGCTCACGCGCCGCCGCCCCGCGTTCCCGAACCGCCAGAGCGGCGGGTGTGATCAGCGCGGCCAGCAGGCCGACGACGCCGATCGACACGGTGAGACTCGTCAGCGAGGCGACCCCGCCGATCATCGGCGGCCCGCCGAGGAACCCCGCGTAGGCGACTGTCGTCACGAAGCCGAGTTCACGCTCACCGCCACTGCCGTCGTCGCGGCGTCCGGCGTCACCGGCGAGTGCCATGGCCGTGGGGAAGCAGAAAGCCAGGCCGACGCCGGCGACCGCGAAGCCGGCGTACGCCACCGCCCCGGCCGGGACCGCCGCGGTGACGATCAGTCCGGTGGCGGCGACGAGTCCGCTGCCTGCGAGTACCCGGTGGGGCCCGAAGCGGGACTCCACACGTTCCCCGACGAGCCTGGTCAGCGCCATCGTCACGCAGAAGACCGAGTACGCGGTGGCCGCGACCGATTCGGTGACGGCACGCTCGCGTACGAGGAACAGCGCCGACCACTCGGCGCACGTACCCTCGGCAACGGCCGCGCACAGGGCCACGGTTGCCAGCAGCCACAGCCGCTTGCGGAAGAGGACGGCACGGTAGGTGCCCTCGGAGCCCTCGGAGCCCTCGGACCGCTGGTGCGGCTCGGGGCGTTCCCCGGGTACGGAGCGTCCGGCGGCCAGCAGCGCCATCAGGCCCGCCGCCGCCACGAAGCAGAAGTGCTGTGCCGGCGCGACCGAGAGCCCGGCCGCCAGCCCCGCGCCCAGCGACCCGAGCAGACCCCCGAAGCTGAACCCGGCGTGGAAGAACGGCATCAGCGGACGTTCCAGCTCCCGGACGACGGCGACGGCGGCGACGTTCATCGCCACGTCGACCGCTCCCATCAGCGCGCCCAGGGCGGCAAGCGCCAGGCCGAGTACAAGCGGGGATCCCGCCAGGCCGAGCAGCGGCAGCACCAGGCACG
>DATMEI010000036.1:0-5795 GCA_035556995.1 Streptomyces sp. | reverse complement strand
TGGTCACTTCTTCGTCTTGGCTCCCTCGCCGGCCTCGCCGTCCGTGGAGAGCGCGGCGATGAAGGCCTCCTGCGGCACCTCGACCCTGCCGACGACCTTCATCCGCTTCTTGCCCTCCTTCTGCTTCTCCAGCAGCTTGCGCTTGCGGGTGATGTCGCCGCCGTAGCACTTCGCGAGGACGTCCTTACGGATCGCACGCACCGTCTCCCGGGCGATGATCCGCGCACCGATGGCGGCCTGGATGGGCACCTCGAACTGCTGGCGCGGAATGAGCTCACGCAGCTTGTTGGCCATCCGGGAGCCGTACGCGTAGGCCTTCTCCTTGTGCACGATCGCGGAGAAGGCGTCCACCTGGTCGCCCTGCAGCAGGATGTCGACCTTGACCAGGTCGGCGCTCTGCTCGTCGGTCGGCTCGTAGTCCAGCGAGGCGTAGCCGCGGGTGCGGGACTTCAGCGCGTCGAAGAAGTCGAAGATGATCTCGGCGAGCGGGAGGGTGTAGCGCAGCTCGACGCGGTCCTCGGAGAGATAGTCCATCCCCTGCAGAGCGCCGCGCCGTGACTGGCACAGCTCCATGATCGCGCCGACGAACTCGCTGGGGGCGATGAGCGTCCCGCGTACGACCGGCTCGTGCACCTTGTCGATCTTCCCGGTCGGGAACTCGCTCGGGTTGGTGACGATGTGCTCGCTGCCGTCCTCCATGTCGACGCGGTAGACGACGTTCGGGGCGGTGGCGATGAGGTCGAGGCCGAACTCCCGCTCGAGGCGGGCCCGTACGACCTCCAGGTGCAGCAGCCCGAGGAAGCCCACCCGGAAGCCGAAGCCGAGCGCGACGGAGGTCTCCGGCTCGTACGTCAGCGCCGCGTCGTTCAGCTGAAGCTTGTCCAGAGCGTCGCGCAGCTCGGGATAGTCGGAGCCGTCCAGCGGATAGAGACCGGAGAAGACCATCGGCTTCGGGTCCTTGTATCCGGGCAGTGCCTGCTGGGCGCCCTTGGTGAGGTGGGTCACCGTGTCGCCGACCTTGGACTGGCGTACGTCCTTCACACCGGTGATCAGATAGCCGACCTCGCCGACGCCGAGACCGTCGGCCGCCGTCATCTCGGGCGAATTGGTGCCGATCTCCAGCAGTTCGTGGGTGGCGCCCGTGGACATCATCCTGATGCGCTCGCGCTTGCCGAGCTGCCCGTCGACGACCTTGATGTAGGTGACGACGCCGCGGTAGGCGTCGTAGACCGAGTCGAAGATCATCGCGCGGGGAGGTGCGTCCGCGTCGCCCACCGGCTGCGGAACATGCTTGACGACCTCGTCCAGCAGCTCCTCGACGCCCTCGCCGGTCTTCGCGGAGACCTTCAGTACGTCCTCCACCTCGCAGCCGATGAGGTGGGCCAGCTCCGCGGCGAACTTCTCGGGCTGGGCGGCCGGCAGGTCGATCTTGTTGAGCACCGGGATGATCGTGAGGTCGTGCTCCATCGCCAGGTAGAGGTTGGCGAGGGTCTGCGCCTCGATGCCCTGCGCCGCGTCGACCAGCAGGACGCATCCCTCGCAGGCGGCGAGGGAGCGGGAGACCTCGTAGGTGAAGTCGACGTGCCCCGGGGTGTCGATCATGTTCAGGATGTGCGGGGTCTCCTTGGCGCCCGTGGGCGCCCAGGGCATGCGCACAGCCTGCGACTTGATCGTGATGCCGCGCTCACGCTCGATGTCCATGCGGTCGAGGTACTGGGCACGCATCTGCCGGTCCTCGACGATGCCCGTGAGCTGGAGCATCCGGTCGGCGAGCGTCGACTTGCCGTGGTCGATGTGCGCGATGATGCAGAAGTTACGGATCAGCGCCGGGTCGGTGCGGCTCGGCGCCGGCACGTTCGATGGGGTCGCGGGCACGCAGGGTCCTGTCGGGTCTGTCGGTCTGGCGGAGGGAATGAGGGCCGTTCTCTGGCGATTCGTAGCCCCCATGGTCCCATGCGCGAGGGGGGACGGCCGGATTGGGAGGCCACAGGGCCTGCTGGTAGGCTGGCCCACTGTGCCTCGTGCGCTCTGACTGGAGTTCCCGTAGGTACGGAACGCATCATCACCGAACCCGTAAAGGCATTATTTCGTGGCGAACATCAAGTCTCAGATGAAGCGGATCAAGACCAACGAGAAGGCGCGTCAGCGCAACAAGGCGGTCAAGTCCGAGCTCAAGACGGCGATCCGCCGTACGCACGCGGCCGTTGCCGCCGGCGACGCCGAGAAGGCCGACGAGGCGCAGCGCGCCGCCGGCCGCAAGCTCGACAAGGCCGTCAGCAAGGGTGTGCTGCACAAGAACAACGCGGCCAACAAGAAGTCCGCGCTCGCGCAGCGGGTCTCCACCCTCAAGGGCTGAGACCACCTCCTGCCGGTGCTCCGACGGGCCCTCTCATTCCGTCCGTACCGGCTGCTTCACAGCGTGTATGTCTCACACGTGATTGCGCGCCGCACGCGGCCTGCGTTCGCCACGCGGGTGCGGCGCCTCCGATCGCTACGCGATCGCTGACGTACAACTGAACCGACGAGACCCCGCAGTGCTTTCCCCGAGCGCTGCGGGGTTTTCGCGTGCGTCTGCCCGCCGGGGCCCGGGGGCCGGGCGGGGCCGGGGGCGGTGCTCCTCTGCGGCGTGCCGATGTTCCTCTGCGGGAGGCGGTGCTCCTCAGCGGGAGCGCGCTGCCTTCGCCACGGTGATCACGGCCTGTTCGAGCGCGTACTCCGGGTCGTCCCCGCCTCCCTTGACCGCCTCGTCAGCGGCTGCCACCGCACGCAGTGCCGTGGATACGCCGTCCGCGGACCAGCCGCGCATCTGCTGCCGTACGCGGTCGATCTTCCACGGCGGCATGCCCAGTTCACGGGCGAGGTCGCCCGGACGCATGCCGCGGGGGGCGGAGGCGAGCTTGCCGATGCTGCGCACGCCCTGCGCCAGCGCGCTGGTGATCAGCACCGGTGCGACGCCGGTGCCCATCGCCCAGCGCAGAGTCTCCAGCGCATCGGCCGCACGGCCCTCCACGGCCCGGTCGGCGACGGTGAAGCTGGAGGCCTCGGCCCGGCCCGTGTAGTAGCGCGCCACGACGGCGTCGTCGATGACGCCCTCGACGTCGGCGGCCAACTGGGTGCAGGCGGAGGCCAGTTCGCGCAGGTCGCTGCCGACGGAGTCGACCAGGGCCTGAGAGGCCTCCGGCGTCGCGGAGCGTCCAAGACCGCGGAACTCGCCCCGTACGAAGGCGAGACGGTCGGCGGGCCTCGTCAGCTTCGCGCACGCCACCTCGCGGGCGCCTGCCTTACGGGCCGCGTCCAGCAGGCCCTTCCCCTTGGCGCCGCCGGCGTGCAGCAGCACGAGAGTGATCTCCTCCGCAGGCGCCCCCATGTACGCCTTCACGTCCTTGACCGTCTCCGCCGACAGGTCGTGTGCGTTGCGCACAGCGACGACCTTGCGCTCCGCGAAGAGAGAGGGACTCGTCAACTCGGCCAGTGTTCCCGGCTGAAGGTCTGGCGCCATCAGCTCGCGCACATCGGTGTCGGCGTCGACGGCACGCGCGGCGACCACCACCTCCCGCAGCGCACGGTCCAGCAGCAGCTCTTCCTGCCCCACCGCGAGCGTCACAGGGACCAGCGGGTCGTCCGTCGTCTTCTTGCGCGTACCAGCCATCGCCGAACAGCATCCCATGCCCTGCTGACACTCCGGCCCTGGCTATGACGGCCCGCAGGAAGGATCTCCTCGTCGGTGATCCAGTCGGGGCTCGGCGGTGCCTGCCGGTGGAGGCCCGGTGGCCGTGCTGTCGGAGAATGCTCCGGTGACTGACGTACGACACATCCTGGTGCTGCCCGACCGCGACGCCGCGGAGGAGGTCGCCGAGGAGTTGAAGAGCCGCTTCGAAGGCCCCCACGAGGAGCCGCAGTTGG
This sequence comes from Streptomyces sp., assembly GCA_035556995.1. Taxonomy (GTDB): domain Bacteria; phylum Actinomycetota; class Actinomycetes; order Streptomycetales; family Streptomycetaceae; genus Streptomyces. The sequence continues at coordinate 1,892 of DATMEI010000036.1, read as the reverse complement.
TGCGTGAGGCACTCGCCGGCGAGGACGACGCCGAGGACGCCCAGTGGCTGGTGGTCCTCGAGGGCCCGGACGGGCGCTACGACCGGGGGCTGCTGGACGCGCTCGCGGGTGAGTACGACGGCTGGCTGGAGTGGGACTGACCGGTCCGGGCTGAGGGCGGCCGGCTGCTACCAGGTGTCCACGTACGGGCGGCGCTTTCCGTCGCGCGCAGGGGCGACCTCGTGGTCGCGGAACGCGGAAGCGATCCAACTGCGGCTCTCCGCCGGGTCGATCACGTCGTCGATCTCCAGGACGGCCGCGGCGTTGAGTGCCTTGCCGTCGGCGTAGAGCTCGTCGACCCGTTCCTGGAAGGCCCGTTCGCGTGCCGCGGGGTCGGTGATGGCCTCCAACTCGCGCCGGTAGCCCAGCCGTACAGCACCCTCCAGGCCCATCGCGCCGATCTCCCCGCTCGGCCAGGCCGCCGTGGCGACAGGCACACGCGTGGAGCCGCCGAGCATCGCCATCGCGCCGAGCCCGTACGCCTTGCGCAGGATCAGCGCGCAGACGGGCACGGAGAGGTTCGCTCCCGTCACGAACAGGCGGGAGAAGTGGCGGACGGTGGCGGTCTGTTCGGCTTCGGGGCCGACCATGAAGCCGGGGGTGTCGCAGAGTGAGACGACCGGAAGCCCGAAGGCGTCGCACAGTTGGAGGAAGCGGGCCGCCTTGTCGGCGGCGTCGCTGTCGATGGCTCCGCCGAGATGTGCGGGGTTGCTGGCGATCAGCCCCATGGGCCGGCCTTCGACACGGATCAGCGCGGTGACCGCTCCGGCGCCGAAGCCGCGGCGCAGTTCCAGCACCGAACCGGTGTCGGCCAGTCCTTCGACGGCGTCACGCACCTCGTAGGCGCGGCGGCGGTTCTCCGGCACTACGTGGCGCAGCAGCCGCTGATCGGGCGCCGTCCAGTCGGCCGTCGGGCCCTGGAAGTAGGCGAGGTACCGGCGGGCCACGCGAACCGCTTCGGCGTCGTCGGCGGCGGTGACGTCGACCACGCCGTTCGCCGCCTGTACGTCCAGCGGACCGACCTCGGAGGGGCGGTAGCTGCCCAGCCCGCCGCCCTCGATCAGCGCGGGGCCACCCATGCCGATGCTCGACCCGTGGGTGGCGATCACGACGTCACAGCATCCCAGCAGCGCCGCATTGCCTGCGAAGCAGTAGCCGGAGGCGATGCCGACGAGGGGCACCAGTCCGCTGAGCCGTCCCATCTGCTGGAAGGTGCCCAGGTCGAGCCCGGCGACGGAGGTGGTGTCGGTGTCGCCGGGACGTCCGCCGCCGCCCTCGGCGATCAGGACGACGGGGGCACGGCGGCGTTCGGCGATCTCCAGCAGGCGGTCGGTCTTGCGGTGGTTCATGAGGCCCTGGGTCCCGGCGAGCACCGTGTAGTCGTAGCTGAGGGCGACGCAGTCGGCGTTCTCCACGCCGACGATGTCCGCGTTGACGGTGCAGGTGCCGGTGACCATGCCGTCCGCGGGGGTGTTGGCGATCAGGTCGTCCAGGGTGCGGCGGCGGCGCTGGGCGGCGAGGGCCAGTGCTCCGTACTCGGTGAAGCTGCCTTCGTCGCACAGGTCGGCGAGGTTCTCGCGTGCGGTCCGCCGTCCCTTCGCGTGGCGGGCGGCGACGGCTGCGGGACGCGCCTCGTCAAGGCCGGTGTGGTGGCGGGCGACGGCCTCGGCGAGGTCGGCGCGTGGGGCGTCGAGGTCGGTCTTCTGCTCCTGTACGGGCTCGGTCTCCTCGCTCGCGGCCGGGTCGAGGAGTACGACGGGCTGCCCCTCGGTGAGGGTGTCGCCCACAGCCACGGGGAGCGCGCGCACCATGCCGGCGGCCGGTGCGCGTATCACGTGTTCCATCTTCATCGC
>DATMEI010000035.1:0-3454 GCA_035556995.1 Streptomyces sp. | reverse complement strand
TTCGACAGCGCCCAGGACCTGATCGACCGCGACGGCCTCGACATCGTGCTGGTCCTCACGAGCATGAACGAGCACGGTTCCCTGGCCCGCGCCGCACTCGCCGCAGGCAAGCACGTGCTCGTCGAGAAGCCGATGTCCTCCTCGCTGGAAGAGGGCGCCGAGCTGATGGAGGCAGCCGCCTCGGCCCCGGGCCTGCTGATATGTGCGCCGCACGTCGTGCTGTCGCCGACGTACCAGGAGATGCACCGGCGGGTACGGGCCGGGGAGATCGGCGACCTGCATCTGGGCCGGGCACGCTACGGCTGGTCGGGACCGTGGTGGGGCCGCTGGTTCTACGAGCCAGGCGGGGGCGCCCTGTTCGACCTCGGTGTCTACAACCTCACCAGCCTGTGCGGGTTCTTCGGCTCCGTGCAGCGGGTCACCGCGCTGGTGGGCACCGCCGTCCCCAAGCGGGAGGCCGAGGGCGGGAAGGTCACGGTCCGCGCGGACGACAACGCGCATGTGCTGCTCGACTTCGGGGACGCCCGCTTCGCCTCCATCGCCACCGGCTTCACGATGCAGAAGTACCGTTCACCCGCAGTGGAGTTGTACGGCTCCGCGGGGGTGCTCCAGATGCTGGGCGACGACTGGGCGCCGGAGGGCTTCGAGCACTGGTCGAACGGCCGCGGCTCGTGGGAGCTGGTTCCCGAGGCGGACTCACAGTGGCCCTGGACCGATGGCCTGCGGCACCTCGTCGAATGCGTCGAGAACGGAACGTCGACCCTCACGCGGCCCGAACACGCCTTCCACGCACTGGAAGTGATGCTGGCGGCCAAGAAATCGGCTGCCGAAGGGCGGGTCGTCGAGGTGCGCAGCACGTTCCCCGACCTCGACTTCGGCCTTACGGGCGGCGCGGGCGCCGACGGGCGTGCGAAGCACGACCCTCGCTCCTCGTAGGAGGGCAACCGGACGCTGATCGTGGTGAGTTGGCGGATGCGGTGTGCAAGATGGTTGCCCTGGAGCGGGGAACTGCCCAAGAGTTGCGGCCGGTACGGTCCGCGGGCGGAAGAAGCTGACGAAGAGGCGGTTGCATCGTGGTCGACTTGAGCGAGGAAGCCAGCGCGGCGGGGCCCCCTCGGCGGCTTGTGACGACAGCCATGGCTTCCGGCCTGATGGGCGCGGTGTACACGGCCGGGACGCCGACCGCGAGGGCAGCTGAGCGACGTACGGGCGCACGCCGCCGTGACCCCGCCCACCACGACGTGCTGTTCGTGAGCGCCCACCCGGACGACGAGGCCGGAAACCTGTCCACCTTCGGCTTGTGGCGCGAACGCCGGGGACTCCGCACAGGCGTCGTCACCATCACACGGGGAGAGGGCGGCGGCAACGCGGTCGGCCCCGAGGAGGGCGCACCGCTCGGCATGCTGCGTGAGGACGAGGAGCGCTCCGCAACCGCACTCGCGGGGATCGAGAACATCTTCTACCTCGACAAGCCGGATTTCTGGTACACGCTCTCCGCCCCGCTCACCGAGCGGATCTGGCACGAGCAGGACACCTTGGAACGCATGGTCCGGCTGTTCCGCATGGCCACACCGCACACGGTGGTGACCATGGATCCCCGTCCGTTCAGCCAGCACGGCGGGCACCAGATGTCGGCGCGGCTGGCGATCGAGGCGTTCTTCCTGGCCGGTGACGAACGGGCCTTCCCCGACCAGTTGACGTGCGAGGGCCTGAGGCCGTGGCGCCCTCGGCGGCTGCTGTCCCAGAATTACGGCTTCTCGGATCTTCTCGGGCCGGAGGCGCCCGAGGAACGCCACACCGACCCGGACACTGGACTGCCCGTTGTCGGCGTCTGGTCAGGGCACACCTCGCGCGAGCACGGGAAGTCCTGGGCGCAGGTGGAGCGCGACGCGTCCCGGATGTATCGCAGCCAGGGCTGGGCCGCGATGCCGCCCGAGGTTCCCACGGACCCCGAGAAGCTGGGTTCGGACTGGTTCAGCGTGCTCGCGGAGAGGGGGAAGGTCGTCAAGGCGCCTGTGCGCGAGCAGGGCGAACTCCGGCCTCTGTACGCCGAGTTCCGCGCGTGGACGCGGCAGGTGGGGTTGCCCTGGCTGGCCAACAACGCACAGCCCGACTACCCGGCCGCGCCGTCCACCACGGTTCCCGAGGTCGCCGTGGCCCCGGTGCTGAACGGCGTCGAAGGCGAAGGCGAGTACCCCGGCCAGGAGTTGCGCCTGCAGCACTGGGAGGGAGACGAGGCGTCAGCTGACGACTGCTCGGCGACGGCGAAGATGTCCCGGCACGGTGACGACCTCTTCGTACTGGTCACCGTCACCGACGACCGGGAGGGGACCCGCCTGGACAAGGACGACGCCAAGAGGCACTGGCGGACCGACTCCGTCGAGATCGCGCTCGACCCCCGCGGCAACGGCGACGACACCTCGGTCACTTTCAAGACCGGCATCTTCCCGTTCACGGACGGGGACGGCGGCCCGGCCGCGGAGCGGGACGCCGACAACCGCCAGGGTCCCGCTGAGAAGACCGCGCCCAGCATGCGCGTCGCGTCCGCGGTCGGCGAGCCGTACCGCGGCTACACGATCGAAGCGAAGATCCCCCTCGGGGAACTGCCGGCCGCGGCGGATCCCGAGCGGTTCGCCGCGAACATTCTCGTGTACGACTCCGACACCCAGGACAAGACCGGTCAGACCCGTCTCGCGTGGTCGCCCTTCGGCAGTGCCCAGGCCGACCCGTACGTGTGGGGCACCGCCCGCCTCGAGGGGTACACGCCGCCGGCGGATCGTCCAACTGTCCCGGCCGACGCCGAGATTCCGACGGAGGCCGCACGCAGTGAGGACTCTCCGGAGTCCGTTGCCCAGGCCCGCCGCACCGGCATCCCGGTCGCCGGAGGCCCACGCCCCTGCACTCCCCGCTGACAGCCCGTACTTGCGGTTGTTCGTGCCGCTCAGCGGTTGTCCTTCCGGCTGCGTGCGTTGGCCTCGGCGACGCGGGCGCTCAACAGCTCTGCCGGGGTGAGGAGTTGGACGCGGCTTGCGTCGGCGTCCCATTCGCGCCCGCCGCTGAGCGGGCGGAGCTGGAGGTAGGGCCCTTCGTGACCCATGACGACGCCGACGCGGTCGTGGAGGGTGTCGCGGACGGTGACACCGACTCCGGGTTCCGGTGGTGGGGTGCCCGGCATCGGCCGCGGGCTGCCGGTCACCGGCCGCACCCCTTGACGATCACGGCGGCCAGCGCGAAGGCGACCGGGGCGGAGCAGACGCCGAGGTGGACGAGGGCGTAGCGGGCGGCTGATCCGGCGTCACTGTCGCTGCTGTCGTCGTCGCTGTCGATGACGTCCTGCCAGGGCGTGCGTACGTCCATCGCGGGGAGTTGGATGCCCGCGCGGGTGAGCGCGTCGGCGAGGGCGTCGCGGGCCGCGACCGTCTCCTGGATCTTGGACGAGTCGGTCTGGAGGGTC
>DATMEI010000034.1:0-2122 GCA_035556995.1 Streptomyces sp. | reverse complement strand
CGTGGCAACGGAGTCGGGGAGTGCGATCGGGGTGCCGTCCGAGAAGACCAGAGAAAGCCCGCGTCCGATCGACAGCATCGCGAGGGTGGCGATGAAGGGCGGCAGTTTCCCGTACGCGATGAGTCCGCCGCTGACGAGACCGCAGGCCAGGCCCGTACCGATGGCCAGGAGTACGGCCATCCAGACCGGGAATCCCTCGTTGGTCGACAGGTAGCCGAGCATGATCGCGGAGAATGCGGCGACGGAGCCGACCGAAAGGTCGATCCCTCCCGCCACGATGACGAAGGTGACACCGAAGGCGAGGATCGCCGTAACAGCCGCCTGCACACCGACGTTGAGCAGATTCTGAGTGCTCAGGAAGTCGCTCGACATGATCGTCAAAGCCACGATCAGTACGACGAGAGCGCTCAACGCCCCGTTCTCCAGCAGCAGTTTGCGAAGCACCGGCTGAGCGCCGCCCCCGAAACCGCCGGGCCCCCGGTTGCCCGGATTCTGCTTGCCGAGCCGGTGCCCCTGCCCCGGACCGCTGCTGCTGTGGATGTCAGTGGCCACGGATGCCCTCCCTGTCCTTCGTCTTGGTTGCTGGCGCGTTCTCCTGGTGGGCGGTGCCTACGGCCAGCGCCATCACGGCGTCCTGGGTGGCTTCCCCCGCGGTGAGTTCGCCCGCGATGCGGCCCTGCGCCATCACGAGGATGCGGTCGCTCATGCCCAGCACCTCGGGGAGGTCGCTGGAGATCATCAGGACCGCGTGCCCCGACGCCGTCAACTCGTTGATGAGTTCGTAGATTTCGACCTTGGCGCCCACGTCGATGCCGCGGGTGGGCTCGTCGAGGATCAGCACCCGGCTCTGTGCCAGCAGCCACTTGCCGATGACGACCTTCTGCTGATTTCCGCCCGAGAGCGTGCCCGTGCGCTGTTCGAGGCCGGCCATGCGGACCCCGAGCCGGCCGGCGATCCGGGCCGCGGACTTCTGCTGACCGGACAGGTCGACGAACCCGCCGCGGGTCGCGCGGCCGAGCGTGACCAGCCCGAGGTTGTCCTGCACCGACGAGTCCAGCAGCAGGCCCTGGCCCTTGCGGTCCTCAGGGACGAGCCCGATGCCGGAAGCCAGCGCCGCGTTGATGTCGTGCCGGCGAAGCCGCTTGCCCTGCACCTCCACGGTGCCCGTGTCGTAGGGGTCGGCGCCGAAGACAGCGCGCGCCACCTCCGTACGGCCCGCGCCCACCAGGCCTGACAGGCCCACGACTTCGCCTGCCCGCAGCTCGAAGCCGACATCGGTGAAGCTGCCCGCGCGGCCAAGCCCGGACACGCGTAGCAAAGGCGTGCCCGCCACCGGCAGGCCCGGCCCGCCGGACTGGTCCGGCTGCCCCGGCTGGGCCGTGACCCGCGGATACTGCTGCTCGATGCTGCGTCCCACCATCATCCGTACGAGATCGTCGCGCGGGGTGTCCGCCGGTGCCTGGCCGACGCTGCGGCCGTCGCGGAGCACGGTGACCCTGTCGCCCAACTCGGCGATCTCTTCCAGGTGGTGGGTGATGAAGACGATGCCGACGCCCTCGGCGCGCAGGTGCCGCACCAGGTCGAAGAGCTTCTCGACCTCGTCGGCCGTCAGCGCGGACGTCGGCTCGTCCATGATCAGTACGCGCGCACGCAGGCTGAGTGCCTTGGCGATCTCCACCATCTGGGAGCGTGCGACGCCCAGTTCACGTACGGGTGTGGCCGGTGCGATGTCCACGCCGACGCGGCCGAGCAGCTCGGCGGCGTCCGCCTCCATGCGCTTGCGGTCCAGCAGTCCGAAGCGGCGAGGCTGGCGACCCAGGAAGATGTTCTCGGCCACGCTGAGGTGGGGCACGAGGTTGAACTCCTGGTGCATGGTCGCGACTCCGAGCCGCTCCGCGTCGTTCGCGCTGTGGATGCGCACGGTCCTGCCGTCACGCAGCACCTCTCCGGCGTCTGCGGGGCGATGTCCACGCCCACCCGCTCCAGCAGCTCCCCGGCGTCGGACTCCATGCGCTTGCGGTCGATCAGCCCGAATCGGCGCGGCTGGCGCCCCAGGAAGATGTTCTCGGCCACGCTCAGGTGCGGCACGAGGTTGAACTCCTGGTGCATGGTGGCGATTCCG
>DATMEI010000033.1:0-3977 GCA_035556995.1 Streptomyces sp. | reverse complement strand
CCGGAGCGGGTGCGCATCTCGTCGAAGGAGTAGCGGGCGCCGGATCCGTCCTCCTCGACGATGTGCAGGGCGGCGCGGTCGGCGTTGTCCCGGGCGATGGCGTCGAACCAGTCGAGTGCCCAGTTGAAGTGCTCGGGGCGGGGCCAGGAGAAGGCGGCGCGGGCGCCCTCGTAGTCCGTCCGGTGCCGCAACAGGGTGTCCCGGGCGGCGCGGAAGGCGTCGGTGGGGCTGGCGGGCTCGGTCGCCGTCATCGTCACTCCTCGGGTGCCGCGGTGCTGGCCGGTACCGGCCGGTGCTGGTCACGCTGCGGATCATCCTGTGTCACCGGACGCCTGTCACACCACCCCCGAGCGGTGGTTCGTGCAGACACCATGGATGCTGGAGCAATGTCCTCCGCTTCCTCCGACGAGAAGGGCACGGCCCAGCCCAGGCGTCTTCTGGTGCTGGCGATCTGCTGCATGAGCCTTCTGATCGTCAGCCTCGACAACACGGCCCTGAACGTGGCACTGCCCTCCCTTCAGCGGGATCTGCACGCCTCCGTATCCGGCCTGCAGTGGACTCTCGACGCGTACACGCTCGTGCTCGCCTCGTTCCTGATGCTCTCGGGCTCCACGGCCGACAGGGTGGGGCGGCGCCGCGTCTTCCAGACCGGACTCGTCCTCTTCACCGCCGGGTCGCTGCTGTGCGCGCTCGCACCCGGACTCGGCTGGCTCATCGCCTTCCGCGCGATGCAGGCGATCGGAGGGTCGATGCTCAACCCCGTCGCCATGTCGATCATCACCAACACCTTCCCCGAGCCGCGGGAGCGAGCCCGCGCCATCGGAGTGTGGGGCGGCGTCGTCGGCATCTCCATGGCCGCGGGGCCGCTGCTCGGCGGCGCGCTCGTCACCTGGGCGGGCTGGCGGTGGATCTTCTGGTTGAACATCCCCATCGGGCTCACGGCGCTGCTGCTCACCGCGCTCTTCGTCCCGGAGTCCCGGGCGCCCCGCCCGCGCAGGCTGGACCCGGGTGGCCAGCTGCTGGTCATGGCCGCGCTCGGCTCGCTCACCTTCGGCATCATCGAGGGCGGCTCGGGCGACGCCGGCGGCTGGACGTCCCCGCTGATCCTCGGCTGCTTCGCCGTCAGCGCGTGCGCGCTGACGGCGCTGGTCCTCTACGAACGCCGACGGGAAGAGCCCCTGGTGGAGTTGCGCTTCTTCCGCAGCCTCCCCTTCAGCGGCGCCACTCTCACCGCGGTCACATCCTTCGCCGCACTGGCCGGATTCCTCTTCCTCAGCACCCTCCATCTGCAGAACGAACGCGGCCTGTCCGCCTTCGACGCCGGCATGTACCTGCTGCCCATGGCGGCGATGACCGCCCTCTTCGCACCGCTGTCCGGGCAGATCGTCGCGGTGCGCGGAGCACGGGTGCCGCTGCTGCTCGCCGGGGTCTTCATGACGGCGAGCGGAGTGCTCTTCGCCCACTTCGGCGCGGAGAGTTCGAACGCGCTGCTCTTCACCTCGTACGTGCTCTTCGGTATCGGTTTCGGCCTGGTCAACGCCCCCATCACCAACGCCGCGGTCTCCGGGATGCCACGTTCACGCTCGGGCCTCGCCGCGAGCATCGCCTCCACCAGCCGTCAGGTCGGTGCCGCGCTGGGTGTCGCGGTCATCGGCGCCGCGGTCGCCGCCGGTTCGGACGTCACGGGCTGGTGGATCATCACCGGGTGCGGCGGCGTCGTGGGGCTGCTCGGGCTGATCACCACGGGACCCCGGGCGAGAGCGACCGCCGAACGCGTCGCCTCCGGTCTCCCGCCGTCCCCGGCCGGCAGTACGGGGCCCGCGAAAGCCCGTTGAGCCGGGCCGGAGAGTAGACTCGGCGCACTGAGAGTTTCTCGTGCGCCGGCTTCCATACCTGCGCCGTTCTTGGTGATCAAAGACGCCGGGCCGCATTGCCGCCCCGGAGGCAGGTACGCGTCGTGAACGTGACCGCAGATCGCACACTCTCGATCCACGAGCCCTTCGCCGCACCGCTCGTCCGTCTCGCGCTGAAGCCGGAAGGCGCCCTCACGGGCCTCCTGGACGGTGCCTGGTGGCCCCACTCCCGTAATCTCCTGCGTGAACTTCCCACGCTCACAGCCGCGTTGGCGCCCATGTGGGGCCGGATCACCCGGATCTCCGTGAATCCCACCCACTGGCCGGCCGTCCCGCGAAAGGTGCCCGTCGGCGGCCATGAGATCAAAGTCGGGTGGTTCAAGGACGAGCAGGACCCTCATGAGCTGGTGCTGCTGTCCTACAGCACCCGCCGCTGGAACCTGCTGGTGGTACCACCCCGGGCGACCGCGGCCACGGCTGCCCGCCTGATGGCCGCCGCGACGGGCACCGGAATCCGCCTCACCGCGAGCGCTCTGATCGCCGAGGACGACGCCACCCATGCCGTCCCGGGGCGGCAGCGCGTCCAGGAAGAGGACTGGGAGACCGGGGGCGGCACCCTAGCGGCGGCCATGGCCGCCGCACTCGTGGTTCCCCACTGACCTGTCCGCCCTCGGGGAGATTGCTGGGCGGGAGGCGGCAAACACCCCAGGGCTCAACGCCTAGCTCGCCGGCGGCTCTTCCTGGACGGGACGCACGATCACCGCGTAGTTCGTGGAGCCCTCCGGCACCGGGCAACCCTGGATGCGGGCGGCGATCTCAGTCGCCCGTTCGAAGTTCTTGCAGTCCAGTACCCAGAAGCCCACGAGGACCTCCCTGTCCACGCCGTAGGGGTCGTCCGACAGCACAGGTCTGCCGCCGTCACCGGCGTAGACGAGGCCCGCCTGCGACGGCTCGGTCAGCCCGTGCCCCTCGGTCAATTCGCCGGACGCCGCGAGATCCTCGTTCAGCGTCTGCATGAACTGGAACATCCCCTCCAGGTCTTCCTTCGTCCAGACCGGACTGCCCGGGGATCCATTGCCGCTCATCGCGTCGTAGTCGGCCTGCGTTCCCTGAAGCATGAGCATGAACTTCATGACGTTCTCCTCACTAGCGCAGGCCCCCGACCGCCGGGAGCCGCTGCAGATGCAGACAGCCGTCAGCGCGAGAACTCATCGGCGGCACATCGGTGGGGCATCGGTGGGGCATTGTCGGCAAAACAGCGGCAATTCGGCGGCAATACGGGAATCCGGCCGGCCGGTCAGGTGCCGCTTTCGCAACGCCCCGACGGCCTGTCACCCGACAACCTTCAGCTACGTCGGGGAAGTGCGCGGACGTCGCGAAGATCGAGCGCACGCGCACCCGCAAGCGTGCCCGATGAGGCAGTATCGGGAGGGTGTTGACGGGGGACCGGAACCATCGCGACAAGCGGGGCGGCCGTGGCACGGTGACGGGGCATCCGCTCCAGCCCACCGCACGGACCACGCGGCCCCGCTACGAGCGCGGCTGGGGCAGCAGTGAGCCGCGGCGACCGCGCAAGCACGGCCTGTCCTCATGCGTCGGGCTGGTGCTGGCGGCGTTGAGCGTCCCGATCGCGGTGCGCGGCATGGACGAAGACGGCCCCACTCCCATCGCCCAACTCCTCGCCTTCCTGCCGTGGTTCCTGGTGCCGGGCTGGCTGGCACTGCTGTACGCGGTGCTCGCCCGGCGCGGCCTCCTCGCGGTGTGGGCGATCGCCGTCCTGATGGCCACTGTCGGGTTCACGCTGCCCGAGGGCCCGGACGCCCCGGAGGGCGCGGCGCAGCGTACGGGCAAGGCGCGCTTCCGTGTGCTGACCGCCAACGTGCACTTCGGGGACGCGACCGAGGGTCTTGTGAAGACGCTGCGCACGGAACGCCCGCAGATCGTCTCCGTGCAGGAGTGCGAGAGCCGTTGCGCGGAGGCGCTGCGCAGCGCCTCGATGCGGGAGGCCTACCCCTACCGGCACATCATCGACGGAGAAGGGGCCTCGGGTTCGGCGCTTCTGAGTGTGTATCCGCTGGAGGACGAGACCTCGGTGCCGGGGCGGCTGGCCATGCCGGGTGCGAC
>DATMEI010000032.1:0-5476 GCA_035556995.1 Streptomyces sp. | reverse complement strand
GTGCGGCGCGCGACGGGCTCCACCCGTACAGCCTCCTCCGGCAGCCGCAGCCGGGTCAGCCGGTGCCGGGCCGACTCCACGACCACGATCGCGGGTCCCGCCCCGTCGGCGTCGTCCACGAGCACGGCGTCGGAGGGCTCGCGCAAGTCCGTTGCGAGGGTGGTCACTTCGTCGGTCTGCGGGTCGTAGCAGCGCAGCGCGTGGTTGTAGGTGTCGCTGACGGCGACCCTCCCGCCGGGGAGTGCCGTCACGCCCAACGGGTGCTGCAGCAGGGCCTCTTCGGCCGGTCCGTCGCGGTGCCCGAAGTCGAAGAGGCCGGTGCCCACGGCCGTACGGACGACGAGTTCGCCGTCGTCCGCCCTCTCGAGCAGGCGGAGTGCGCTGGTCTCCGAGTCGGCGATCCACAGCCGTTCGCCGTCCGCCGACGCCGACAGCCCCGAGGGCTGCGCGAACCAGGCCTGCGCGATCGGCCCGTCCACCAGGCCCTCGTTCGTCGTACCCGCCGCTGCCCGCACGGTGCCCTGCGGGTCACCGTCCGCCGGTGGCGTGTACGTCCACAGCTGGTGCACCCCCGCCATCGCGACCCACAGCCTGCCGTCGAACCACTCCACATCCCAGGGGGAGGAGAGGGCGACCTCCCGCGCGAGGCCCTGCGTGGGGGCGCCCTGCCACCACTGCTCTCCAGTCCCCGCCAGCGTGCTGACGGTCCCGTCGGCCAGGTCGTAGCGGCGCAGCGCGTGGTTGACGGTGTCCGCGATCACGACCGCATTCCCGTCGGGGAGCAGGGCGAGTCCCTGCGGCTCGCTGAACTGCGCCGTGTCCGGGCCGCCGTCCGCCAGTCCGCGCTCGCCGGTCCCGACGCGGCGCAGCACCGTCTCACCGTCCGGCGCGAGCTCGACGAGCTGATGCCGGGTGGTGTCCGAGACCAGGAAGTGCCCTCCCCCGGGGCCTGCGGCCTGGGGCGGGGTCTCCCTGGGGGCACTTCCCAGGCCGAAGGCGCTGGGGGCGAAGCCAGGGGAAGCGCCCCCACCGGGCAGGCGCAGGGCTTTGCCGGGGAAGCGCAGAGCGGTCGGCTCCGGTTCCGGCGGTACGTACGGGGCGTCGCCGCGCCGCAGCGTCCCCTTCGCGGCATGCTCGCGCTCCAGCTCCCCGACCAGCGTCTCGATGGCGTGCGCGTGCCCCTCACCGGCGTGCTGGGCGACGACGTAGCCCTCGGGGTCGATGACGACGAGCGTGGGCCAGGCCCGTACCGCGTACTGCTGCCAGGTCGACAGCTGAGGATCGTCCAGCACCGGATGCTCGACCTGATAACGCTCGACCGCGTCGACGACGGCCTGGTGATCGGCCTCGTGCGCGAACTTCGGCGAGTGCACCCCCACGATCACCAGGGTGTCGCGGTGCCGCTCCTCCAGCTCGCGCAGCTCGTCCAGTACGTGCAGGCAGTTGACGCAGCAGGAGGTCCAGAAATCGAGCAGAACGATCCGCCCCCGCAGATCCGCGAGGGACAGGTCCTTACCGCCTGTGTTCAGCCAGCCGCCCTCGCCACTCAGCTCTGGGGCACGTACGCGCGCATGTGAAGCCATGTTCACCAGCAACAATCCCGATTCCTGTGCGCATTCCTGCGCTGCCGGGGAAGGCGTACGGCATGAGATATCTCGTACGGGAACGCATCTTCGGCATCGGCGACGACTACTGGATCGACGACGAGCACGGGCAGCACGCCTTCCTCGTGGACGGCAAGGCGCTGCGGGTGCGGCAGACCTTCGAGCTGAAGGACGTGCAGGGCGAAGTCGTCGCCGTCATCCGCAAGAAGATGATCAGCCTCTGGGAGACGATGCGGGTGGAGCGCGACGGCCGGACGCTGGCGACGGTGCGCAGGAAGCGGTTCACGCCGCTGCGCGACCGCTTCCGTGCCCGGCTGACCGACGGCGGGACGCTGAGTGTGCACGGCAACGTGCTCGACAAGGAGTACGACATCGAGTCCGGGGGCCGGCGGCTGGCGCGCATCTCGCGCAAGTGGTTCCGGGTGCGTGACACCTACGCGGTGGACGTACGGCAGCCGGACGCCGACGTGCCGTTGCTGCTGTCTCTGGCGGTCTGCATCGACGCACTCACCGGCGACGACTGACAGGCCCTCGCGCGACGGTGCACACAAGGGGCGAAGACCGGCGAACTCCCCTGCCCGCAAGGCGAATTGACCGGCTCGTCCTCTCCGTCCGCATCTGGCCCGAACAAGCGCGCACGGTAGCATCGTCGATGCGTTGACGCGGGTCGAAAGGGCCTAGGGGGTCTTTCCCGGATGACCGCGGATCAGCCCGCTGGGGGCACCGCCCGGCGAAGCCAGGGGGAGTCTGGTGCCGTGCATCGCAAGGCGGAGGGTCATCCTCGTACTGGGGTCCCCCATGCCGAAGGCCAGGGGAGTACTTGGATGATTCCGACAACGATGGGGGCACCTCCCGGCGAAGCCAGGGGGAGAGGTGCGGTGCCTGGGGGCACCTCCCGGGCCGCAAGGCCCAGGGGGCGCGTCGCCTGCCCGCGGGGATCCGGGAAAGACCCCCTAGCATCGTCACCCGAAACCACTGCCGCCTTGCCCGCGCGCAGCGTAACTTGAGAGCACCGCACCCAGACCGCGCACGTCCGTAACGCCCGAGGGGTCTCGTGACCGACCACCCAAGCCTTCAGCCATACGTCGACGCCTGGACCGAGTCCATCGAAGCGATATCCGAACTGGTGGGGCCGCTCGTCGAAGGCGAGTGGAACCGGCGGACCGCCTGCCCCGGGTGGTCGGTGCGGGATGTGGTCTCGCACATCATCGGCGCCGAGTGTGAACTCCTCGGCGATCCACGGCCGATCCACACCCTGCCGCGGGACCTGCACCACGTCGTCGACGAGCCCAGCCGGCACATGGAGATCCAGGTCGATGTGCGGCGGCACCACACGGGTCCCGAGATGACGGGCGAGCTGGAGTACACGATCATCCGCCGTTCCCGGCAGCTGCGGAACGAGAAGCGCGAGCCGGACGCCGAGGTGCGGGACATCCTGCCGGGCGGTTCGAAGGTCACACTCGAACACCAGCTGCGGCTGCGGGCGTTCGACGTGTGGGTGCACGAACAGGACCTGCGCCGGGCGCTGGGCAAGCCGGGGGGTCTCGACTCCGCGGGTGCGGCCGTCGCGCGTGACCTGATGGTGCTCGGGCTGCCGAAGGTGGTCGCCAAGAAGGCCGGGGCGCCGCCGAACACGGCGGTGGTCTTCGACGTCAGCGGGCCGATGGAGTTCATGCGTACGGTCCGGGTCGACGCCGACGGCCGCGGCACGGTCGACGGCAGCCCGTCCCTGGGCCCGACGGTCACGCTGTCGCTGGACTGGGAGACGTACGTGCGGCTCGCGGCGGGGCGCGTACGTCCCGAGGCGGTGTCGGACCAGGTGAAGACCGAGGGCGACACGAAGCTGGCCAAGGCGATCCTGGAGGTCTTCGCCGTCACACCGTGACGGGACGAGCTCCAGCAACTGCGGGAACTGCAAGAACCGCAGGACGAATCACGGCAAGACCCACGGTACGGGCTGCGGCGGCGCTCTCTCACAGAGCGCCGCCGTTCCCGTCACACCGGTACGTGCACCGCCTCCACGCGGCTCGCCACCACACGCTCGCGCTCCCGCCGGTGCGCGCGCGGGCGGAGCCGCAGGATCTGCGTCACGCCCAGCGCCTCCAGCACGAAGATGCATGCGAACGCGATCCGGAAGTTGCCGCCGGTCAGGTCCAGCAGGACGCCGACAACCAGCAGCGTCGTCATCGAGGCGGTGAAACCGCCCATGTTGACGATCCCCGAAGCCGTGCCCTGCCGCCCGGGAGGGTTGGCGGGACGGGCGAAGTCGAAGCCGATCATGGAGGCGGGCCCGCAGGCCCCGAGCACCGAACACAGCGTCACCAGCAGCCACATCGGCGCGTGCCCGGGCCAGAGCAGGACGGCTGCCCACACGCCGGCGGTCAACGCCACCGTGCCGAGCGCCAGGGGGGCGCGGGCGGCGTGGTGCCGCGTGATCACCTGCCCGAAGACCAGGCCCACGGCCATGTTCGACAGCACGACGAGCGTGAGCAGTTCACCCGCGGCCGGACGGGCCATCCCCTGCCCCTCGACCAGGAACGGCATGCCCCACAGCAGCAGGAAGACCATCCCCGGGAACTGGGTGGTGAAGTGGACCCACATGCCCAGCCGGGTGCCCGGCTCGCGCCACGCCTGCTGGATCTGCCGCCGTACGTAGCTGCTGCCCAACTGCGGTGAGGGCGGCGCCTCGTGGCCCTCAGGATGGTCCTTGAGGAAGGCCACCACCAGCACCAGTATCAGCACGCCGCCCACCGCGCTGCCCGCGAAAGTTGGGGTCCAGCCGAACGTGCCGAGCACCCGCGCCAGCACCAGTGTGGTGACCAGGTTGCCCGCCATGCCGATCAGCCCCGCGACCTGCGCGATGATCGGGCCGCGCTTGGCCGGGAACCAGCGGGAGCCCAGCCGCAGCACACTGATGAAGGTCATGGCGTCGCCACATCCCAGCAGGGCCCTGCAGGCCAGCGCCGCGACGTACGAATCGGAGAAGGCGAAGCCGAACTGCCCGGCGGTGAAGAGCACCACGCCCAGCGTCAGCACCTTCTTCGTGCCCAGCCTGTCGACCAGCAGCCCGACTGGTATCTGCATCCCCGCGTAGACGAGGAGTTGGAGGATGGAGAAGGTCGAGAGGGCGGAGGCGTTGATGTCGAAGCGTTCGGCGGCATCGAGAGCGGCGACGCCCAGGCTCGTGCGGTAGGTGATGGCGACGAAGTAGACGGTGACGCCCAGGCCCCAGACGGCGACGGCGCGGGAGCCGCCGGGCGGGTCCGTGTGGACCGGGAAGCCCGTGGAGGTGGCAGCGCTCACCGCACATCACCGTGCACCAGGTGCCGCACCCATGTCACATGGCGGCGTACGGCACCGGCTGCGGCCTCCGCGTCGCCCGTGCGCACCGCTTCCATGATCTCGGCGTGTTCGGCGATGCTCTTGGCGATCCTGTCGGGCTGCGCGTGCATCATGGCGACGCCCATCCGCAGCTGCCGGTCGCGGAGTTGGTCGTAGAGCCGGGTGAGGATCTCGTTGCCCGTGCTTCGGACGATCTCCGCGTGGAAGCAGCGGTCGCTCACCGCGAACGCGGTCAGGTCACCGGCGTCGGCGTGGGCGCGCTGCTCGGCGAGCAGCTCTTCGAGACGTGTGATCAGTCCCGCGCGCACAGGCTCGGACGACTTGCGCACCGCGTGCTGCTCGACCAGCAGCCGCGTCTCGACGACGTCGGTGATCTCCTGAGCCGAGACGGGCAGGACGAGCGCGCCCTTCTTCGGATACAGCTTGATCAGGCCCTCGGCCTCCAGGCGGAGCAGCGCTTCCCGTACAGGCGTACGCGAGACGCCGACGGCCTCGGCGAGTTCGCCCTCGGTCAGCAGCATCCCGCCCTC
>DATMEI010000031.1:0-6461 GCA_035556995.1 Streptomyces sp. | reverse complement strand
GCAACCGGCAACGGAAACGGCGACGGCGACGGCGACAGCCACGTCGGACGCGACGGCCGCGACGGCCGCGACGGCAACGGAACGGCCGCACCGCGGAGATGAGGCATCGCAGCGGAAGACACCGGATGGCGCAGAACGGTTACTTCCTGGTAACCGATCTGCTTACATGACGATGGACCGATCCCCACCCCCCACGGGAGACGACATGCCACCCTCGAGCCGCCGGGTCCGGAAGCTCCTACGCGCCCAGAGCCTCGCAACCATCGGCGCGCTGGCCGCGGTCACCCTCGTCGCGAGCGGTCCCTCCGCGAGCGCCACACGTCCCGACGCCCCGCCCCAGGCGGCACCCGCCACGGCCGCCGCGGACGCGGAGGCCGCCGACACACCCGCCCTGAAGGTGCTCAGCTACAACACCTTCCTCTTCCACAAGCTCATCTATCCCAACTGGGGCCAGGACCACCGGGCGGAGGCGATCCCCGACGCGGACTTCTTCCAGGGCAACGACGTCGTCGTCCTCCAGGAGGCCTTCGACAACGGCTCCTCCGACACCGTCCAGGAGAAGGCAGCGGCCCAATACCCGCACCAGACACCGGTGATCGGGCGGAGCAAGGACGGCTGGGACGCGACCGGCGGCTCCTGGTCCGACATCGCACCGGAGGACGGCGGCGTCACGATCTTCAGCAAGTGGCCGATCCTGCACAAGGAGCAGTGGGTCTACGACCACGGCTGCGGCGCCGACTATCTGTCCAACAAGGGCTTCGCGTACGCCGTCCTCGATGTGAACGGCACCAAGGTGCACGTCGTCGGTACGCACCTCCAGGCGGGCGACTCGGCGTGCGGGGACGGTGAGCCGCAGAAGATACGCGCCGAGCAGTTCCAGGCGATCGACTCCTTCCTCGACTCCAAGTCGATCCCGGCGGACGAACAGGTCATGGTCGCGGGCGACTTCAACGTCGACTCACGTGGTTCCGAGTACGAGTCCATGCTGGCCAACGCCGACCTGGCGCCCGCGGACGCCCGTACGGGACACCCGTACTCCTCGGACCACGTGGAGAACACCATCGCCAAGGGGCGGAGCGACAACGGCAGCCGGTCGGATCTGGACTACGTGCTGCACCGCAACGGCCATGCCCGCCCTGCGGGTTGGGAGAACGAGGTGATCAAGGAGGAGACCGCGCCCTGGGAGACCTCCGAGGGCACGTTCACGAACCTCTCCGACCACTACCCGGTGGTTGCGGGCCCCTCCTCGTAGAGGCATCGACCAGGCAACGGAGAGCCCCCGGCCGCACGGCTGGGGGCTCTTCCCGTGTGCCCGGTGCTCGTCAGCGCGCCGCCCCGGCCGGTGGTGCTTCCTCCGTACGTTCCGTACGTTCACCGCGCAGGCGTTCGTCGAGGGTGAGGAATACCGTGACGCCCGCCAACGACCAGGCAGCCAGCACCAGATACGGCCACGCGTGTTCGTTGCCGGGGAAGTACACAGCCGTGTGCTGCGCGTTCACCGACGCGCCCGGAGGGAGCCACCGCCCGACGGCCCCCAGCAGGGAGGGCAGCAGTGGCCAGGACACCGCGCCGCCCGAGGAGGGGTTGCCGAGGAGCACCAGCAGGAACCAGGTCGGGATCATCGCCCACCGCCCGAAGAGGGTGTTGAACATCGTGAAGACCATTCCTGCGGTGAACATCGTCAGCGACAGGATCAGCCAGGAGTGGACGAAGGGCAGCCGCACGGCCCCGAGGAGCCAGTCCGCCATCGCCGCGATGACGAAACCGCCGAGCAGGGCGTATGCGGCGATGGTCGCGATCCGCGCCCGCCGGGTGAGCCCGGGGACGTTGACGTTGAGCTGGATCGCGCCGATGAAGCCGATGATGTCGGCGGCGAGGGTGATGTAGAAGATCGTCAGGCCGCGAGGGTCTCCCCTCCCGAGTGGCTTCAGGTCCCTGACGGTCACCTGGACGCCTACCTGCTTGCCGACCTTCGGGCCGGTCTGCTGGAGCACCTCTGCCACCGAGGCGCCGGCGGCGCTGGAGAGGTCCATCACGATGTCGCCGCGGGCGTCGGTCTTCAGGATCGCGAAGACCTCCTGCTCGTCCACAGCCTCCTTCGCCTCCCCGTAC
The DNA here is from genome assembly GCA_035556995.1 of Streptomyces sp. Classification (GTDB taxonomy): domain Bacteria; phylum Actinomycetota; class Actinomycetes; order Streptomycetales; family Streptomycetaceae; genus Streptomyces. The sequence continues at coordinate 4,349 of DATMEI010000031.1, read as the reverse complement.
GTACGGAACCGGTGGAGCCTGAGCGACGAGCCGAGTGCCTTCTCCATGCCGGTCGTGAAGGCGCGCGCCTGCTGCTGGTCCTGGGCCTTGCCGACGACCGCCACAGGGATGTCGCGAGGGGTGGGGTCGGCCATGGCGTAGGTGTAGGAGGCCGCGAAGAGCCCGGCCCCGGCCGCGACGATCAGCACCAGCACGGACGCGGGGAAGAAGGGCGTATGTGTGAACGCCCGCCATCGCGCGCGCCAGGTGTCCGGAGGCCGCTGCACGCACCGTGCGCTGTGGACGCCGCCCCGCCCGCCGTCGACGCCACCTCGCTCGCCGTCGACGCCGTCGACGCCGTCCCGCCCGTCGCCTCGCCCGCCGCGAACGCCGTCTCCCTCGCTGCGGGCGCTGCCGTGCGCAGGAGGCGGGTCGGATCCCGCGCCGGAGCCCGGACCCGGATCGTTGTGCTCGCTCATGCGCGCCACCCTAGGCACCTTTCGCCCCTTTCATTCCGTTTGTCACATCTACGCCGGGTGCGTGCCGGGGGTGGCTCCGGGACCCGCGGGGAATTGGCTGGCAGCTCGATTCGGTGAGGTGCGATCCTGGAGCAGGTATGCCGACTTCCACATCACCGTCCCCGTCCTTCGACGCACTGCGCGAGCGCCTGCCCGAGCTGCTGCTGCGCGACCAGCAGCGTCTGGGCCGCCGTCTCGACGGCGCCCGGAAGATCCGTAAGCCTCAGGCGCGTGAGACCGCGCTCGCCGAGATCGCCGCCGCCATGGACGCCTCCGAGCTGAAGGTGGCGGCGCGGCGCGAGGCCCTGCCCGTGATCAGTTATCCGGAGCAGCTGCCCGTCAGCCAGAAGAAGGACGAGATCCTCGCGGCGATACGCGATCACCAGGTGGTGATCGTCGCGGGCGAGACCGGCTCCGGGAAGACCACGCAGATCCCCAAGATCTGCATGGAGCTGGGCCGCGGCATCCACGGTGTCATCGGCCACACCCAGCCGAGGCGCCTCGCGGCACGTACGGTCGCCGAGCGTGTGGCCGACGAGCTGAAGACGACACTCGGCGAGTCCGTCGGCTGGAAGGTCCGCTTCACGGACCAGGTCAAGGACCACACCCTGGTCAAGCTGATGACCGACGGCATCCTGCTGGCGGAGATCCAGCAGGACCGCGAACTGCGCCAGTACGACACGATCATCATCGACGAGGCACACGAACGCAGCCTCAACATCGACTTCCTGCTCGGCTACCTCGCTCAACTGCTGCCCAGACGCCCCGAGTTGAAGGTCGTCATCACCTCCGCGACGATCGACCCCGAGCGCTTCTCACAGCACTTCGGCGACGCACCGATCGTCGAGGTCAGCGGACGTACGTACCCGGTGGAGGTCCGCTACCGGCCGCTGCTGGAAGAGGACAAGGACGAGAAGGACCGCGACCAGATCACCGCCGTCTGCGAAGCGGTCGACGAGCTGCAGGCGGAAGGACCGGGCGACGTCCTCGTCTTCCTCTCCGGCGAACGGGAGATCCGCGACACCGCGGACGCCCTGGAGAAGCGGAACACCCGCGGCGGGAGCGCGGTCGGGGGCACGGAGATCCTCCCCCTCTACGCCCGCCTCTCGCACGCGGAGCAGCACCGCGTCTTCCAGCGCCACTCCAACCGGCGGGTCGTCCTGGCCACGAACGTCGCCGAGACCTCACTCACCGTCCCCGGCATCAAGTACGTCGTGGACCCCGGCACGGCCCGCATCTCCCGCTACAGCCACCGCACCAAGGTCCAGCGGCTGCCCATCGAGCCGGTCAGCCAGGCCAGCGCCAACCAGCGTAAGGGCCGCTGCGGCCGCACCTCCGACGGCATCTGCATCCGGCTGTACTCCGAGGACGACTTCCTCGCACGGCCGGAGTTCACCGACGCCGAGATCCTTCGTACGAACCTCGCCTCCGTGATCCTTCAGATGACGGCCGCCGGGCTCGGCGACATCGAGAAGTTCCCCTTCATCGACCCGCCGGACCACCGCAGCATCAAGGCGGGCGTCCAACTGCTGGAAGAACTCCACGCGTTCGAGACGGGCCCCGGCACGAAGAGCAAGGGGGACAAGGACGCCAAGGCGGCCGACAGGGATTCCAAGGGCCCCAAGGGCACCCGGGACAGCAGGAACCGCCTCACCCCAACCGGCCGGAAACTCGCACAGCTCCCCGTCGACCCGCGGCTTGCCCGCATGGTGCTGGAGGCCGACAGGAACGGCTGTGTGCGTGAGGTCATGGTCATCGTCGCGGCACTGTCCATCCAGGACCCTCGCGAACGTCCCGCGGACAAGCAGCAGCAGGCCGACCAGCAGCACGCCCGGTTCCGGGACGAGACGAGCGACTTCCTCGCCTTCCTCAACCTGTGGCGCTATGTGCGCGAGCAGCAACAGGAGCTCTCCTCCTCCGCGTTCCGGCGGATGTGCAAGGCAGAGTTCCTCAACTACCTGCGGATACGGGAATGGCAGGACATCTACGCCCAGCTGCGCCAGGTCACCAGGACCATGGACATCAAGCCGGCCCCGTCCGGTCAGGAGGTCGCGCCCGACTCCGTCCACCAGTCGCTGCTCGCGGGGCTGCTCTCGCACATCGGGCTCAAGGACACCGAGAAGAACGAGTATCTGGGCGCCCGCAGCGCCAAGTTCGCCGTCTTCCCCGGCTCGGCGCTCTTCAAGAAGCAGCCGCGCTGGCTGATGTCGGCCGAGCTGGTCGAGACGTCCCGGCTGTGGGCACGCGTCAACGCCAAGGTCGAGCCCGAGTGGATCGAGCCGCTCGCCCAGCATCTGGTGAAGCACACCTACAGCGAGCCGCACTGGGAGCAGAAGCAGGCGGCGGTGATGGCGTACGAGCGCGTCACGCTGTACGGCGTCCCTCTCGTCGCCCAGCGCAAGGTCAACTACGGGCGCATCGACGCGGAAACGGCACGCGATCTCTTCATCCGGCACGCGCTGGTCGAGGGCGACTGGCGTACGCACCACCAGTTCTTCCGTGACAATCGCAAACTTCTCGACGAGGTCGAGGAGTTGGAGCACCGCGCCCGCCGCCGCGACATCCTCGTCGACGACGAGACCCTCTACGACTTCTACGACCAGCGCGTCCCCGAACACGTCGTCTCCGGCGCCCACTTCGACTCCTGGTGGAAGAAGCAGCGGCGGGACGAACCGGATCTGCTGAACTTCGAGAAGTCCATGCTCATCAACGAGCAGGCGGAGGACATCAGCCACACCGACTACCCGGACGTGTGGCAGCAGGGCCAGCTCACGCTGCGCGTCACCTACCAGTTCGAGCCCGGCACCGACGCGGACGGTGTGACCGTTCACGTACCGCTTGAAGTGCTCAACCAGATCACCCCCGAGGGCTTCGACTGGCAGATCCCCGGCCTGCGTCAGGACCTGGTCACCGAGCTGATCCGCTCGCTCCCGAAAGCCATCAGGCGGAACTACGTACCCGCGCCCGACTTCGCCGCCCGTTTCCTGAAGGCGGCGACGCCCGGCCAGGAGCCGCTGACCGGCACGCTCGCCCGTGACCTGCAGCGCATGGTCGGAGTGCCCTTCTCCGGAGGGGACTTCGCCTTGGAGAAGGTCCCCGACCATCTCAAGGTCACCTTCCGGGTGCTGGACGAGCGGCGGCGCACCCTCGCGGAGTCCAAGGACCTGGAGGAGCTCCAACTCCGGCTGCGGGACAAGACGCAGGCCGCCATCGCCCGTGCCTTCGAGTCCTCGGGACGACCGCAGCGGCCGGGGAAGGCAGACGCGGGGGACCGGTCGTCGTCGAAGGCACCGGCCGATGACACCGGCACCGGCACCGGCGACACCGCTGCTCGCACCACCGGCTCCGGAGATGCGGCCGGCGCCCTCTCCTCCCGTACGGGCCTCACGGACTGGACGCTCGGCACCCTCCCCCGCATCTTCGAGACGAGGCGCGCGGGCCAGCCCGTGAAGGCGTACCCGGCCCTGGTCGACGAGCAGGACTCCGTCTCCGTGCGGCTCTTCGACACCGAGGCCGAGCAGCAGCAGGCCATGTGGGGCGGCACACGCCGGCTGATCATGCTCAACATCCCTTCCGATCCGGCCAAGTTCGCCGCGTCGAAGATGTCGAACCCGCAGAAGCTCGCTCTCTCCCGCTCGCCGCACGGCAGCGTGCAGGCCCTCTTCGAGGACTGTGTGACGGCCGCCGCCGACCGGCTCATCGCCGTTCACGGCGGGCCGGCCTGGGAGGAGGAGGCCTTCCGCAAGCTCTTCGACGCCGTACGCACGGACCTGGTCGACACGACGCTCAAGACGGTCACCCGGGTCCAGGAGGTGCTGGCCGCCTGGCACTCCTGCGAGCAGCGCCTGCGCG
>DATMEI010000030.1:0-11938 GCA_035556995.1 Streptomyces sp. | reverse complement strand
GCGGCGTCGTGCTCTGCATCGAGTGCGACCCGACCCGTATCGAGCGGCGCATCGACCACGGCTATCTGGACGTGCGGGCCCATTCCCTGGACCACGCACTGGAGTTGGCGACCCAGGCCCGCGACGCACGTCGGCCCCTTTCGATCGGGGTGCTCGGCAACGCGGCGGAGCTCGTGCCCCAACTGCTCCAGCTGGGCGCGCCGATCGACATCGTGACCGACCAGACCAGCGCACACGACCCGCTCGCCTACCTTCCCGCCGGCGTCGACTTCGACGAGATGGCCTCGTACGCCGCCGACAAGCCCGCCGACTTCACCCAGCGCGCCCGCGAGTCGATGGCCAGGCACGTGGAGGCGATGGTCGGCTTCATGGACGCCGGCGCGGAGGTCTTCGACTACGGCAACTCCATCCGCGGCGAAGCCCAACTGCACGGCTACGAGCGCGCCTTCGACTTCCCGGGCTTCGTGCCCGCGTACATCCGGCCGCTCTTCTGCGAGGGCAAGGGACCGTTCCGGTGGGCGGCGCTGTCCGGTGACCCGAGGGACATCGCGGCGACGGACCGTGCGCTGCTCGACCTCTTCCCCGAGAACGAGTCGCTCGCGCGCTGGCTCCGGCTCGCCGGCGAGCGCGTGCACTTCCAGGGGCTGCCCGCCCGCATCTGCTGGCTCGGCTACGGCGAACGGGACCGTGCCGGCGAGCGCTTCAACGACATGGTGGCGAGCGGGGAGCTCTCCGCACCGGTGGTGCTGGGACGCGACCATCTGGACTGCGGGTCGGTGGCTTCGCCGTACCGCGAGACGGAGGCCATGCGCGACGGATCGGACGCCATCGCGGACTGGCCGCTGCTGAACGCCATGGTCAACGCCTCCTCCGGGGCGACCTGGGTCTCCGTGCACCACGGCGGCGGCGTCGGCATGGGCCGGTCACTGCACGCGGGCCAGGTCACGGTGGCGGACGGCACGGCGCTCGCCGGGGAGAAGCTGCGCCGCGTACTGACGAACGACCCGGGGATGGGCGTCGTACGGCATGTGGACGCCGGATACGAGCGTGCGGAGGAGATCGCCGCCGAGAAGGGCGTCCGTGTGCCGATGCGGGAAGGCGAAGGCGCGTGACCTCACAGCAGCGCCGTGAAGACCACCGGGCCGGTACGGGCGACACGGACGGCCCGGCCGGTGGACCCGGGGGGAAGCCGGTCGTGGGCAGGCCCGTACCGCCGGACCTGCTGGGCTCGGAGAACGGCACGGGCCACGCCGGGAACCCGCCCTCGTTCCACGAGATGTGGCGCGACCTGGCCGCCATCGGGCGCGACAGGGGCAGCGGCGGCTACCGCCGCTACGCCTGGACCGGCGCCGACACCGACTGCCGTGCCTGGTTCCGTACGCAGGCCGAGGCCCGCGGCCTGGCATACGAACTGGACCGCAACGGCAACCAGTGGGCCTGGCTCGGTGTCGCCACCGCGGAGGACATCGCCCTCGGCAACGCCGTCGTCACCGGCTCCCACCTCGACTCCGTCCCCGACGGGGGCGCCTTCGACGGGCCGCTCGGCGTCGTCTCCGCCTTCGCCGCGCTCGACCGGCTGCGGGCGGACGGCGCGCACTTCACCGCACCCGTCGGCATCGTCAACTTCACCGACGAGGAAGGCGCCCGCTTCGGGCTCGCCTGTGTGGGTTCACGGCTGAGCGTCGGAGGGCTGAGCCAGAAGCAGGCACACGCACTGCGCGACGGCGACGGCATCACCCTTCCCCAGGCCATGGAACGCGCCGGTCACGACCCGGACGCCATCGGCCCCGACCCCGAACGCCTCGCCCGTATCGGCGCGTTCGTCGAACTCCACATCGAGCAGGGGCGTGCACTCGCCGACCCCGACGCCCTGACCGTCCCCTCCGTACCCTCCGTCTCCTCCGGTGCGCAGGGGCGTCCCGTCGGCGTCGCCTCGGCGATCTGGCCGCACGGACGCTGGCGGTTCGACTTCCACGGCGAGGCCAACCACGCGGGCACCACCCGGCTCGAAGACCGCCGCGACCCGATGCTCGCCTACGCCGGAACCGTGCTCGCCGCCCGCGAGGAGGCCCGGCTCTCCGGTGCCCTGGCCACCTTCGGCAAGGTCGCCGTCGAACCCAACGGCGTCAACGCGATCCCCTCGCTCGTACGGGGCTGGCTCGACTCCCGCGCGCCGGACGAGGACTCCCTCGCCGCCGTCGTCGCTGCCATCGAGAAGGCCGCCGCTGAACAGGGCCGCCGCGACGGTGTGGACGTGCGCGTCACACGCGAATCCCGCACGCCCGTCGTGGAGTTCGCCCACGACCTGCGCGACCGGATCGCCCGGCAGCTGGACGGCGCGCCACTGCTGCCGACCGGCGCGGGCCACGATGCGGGTATTTTGTCCGCCTCGGTCCCCACGGCCATGCTCTACGTCCGCAACCCGACCGGCGTCTCGCACTCGCCCGCCGAATTCGCGGAGGAGGACGACTGCGTGGCCGGGGTGGCCGCACTCGCCGACGTACTCGAAGGGCTGGCGTGCCGATGACATCCGGGCCGGAGCAGACCTACTGGTGCGAATTCGCCTGGCTCAACGGCATCGTGGAGACGGGCGTCGTCATCGACACCGGCGCCGACGGCCGTATCACCGCTGTACGTACGGCAGTCGGAGCACCGCCGCAAGGTGCCGAGCCGCTGAGGGGACTCACACTCCCCGGCCTTGCCAACGTCCATTCGCACGTTTTCCACCGCGCGCTGCGCGGCGCCGTGCAGGTCGGGTCCGGCACTTTCTGGACGTGGCGGGAGACCATGTACCGGGTCGCCTCCCAGCTCACGCCCGAGTCCTGCTACGCGCTGGCCCGCGCCGTCTACGCGGAGATGGCACTCGCGGGCATCACCTGCGTCGGCGAGTTCCACTACCTCCACCACGCACCCGGCGGCGAGCCCTACGACGATCCCAACGCCATGGGACACGCCCTCATCGCGGCAGCCGCGGAGGCCGGCATCCGCATCACGCTCCTCGACACGGCCTATCTGGCCTCCGGCTTCGGGCGCCGGGGCCGCGGCGAGCCGCCCGCCCAGCAGCAGCTCCGCTTCTCCGACGGCACCGCGGAGGCATGGGCGGAGCGGGCCGCCGGCCTGAGAGCCGACGCCGCTCACGTACGTACGGGCGCCGCCATTCACTCCGTACGTGCCGTTCCCGCAAGGGAGTTGGACACCGTCGTGGAGTGGGCGCGGGAACGCTCCGCACCCCTGCATGTGCACCTCTCGGAGCAGACCGCCGAGAACGACGCCTGCCACGAGGCACACGGCTGCACCCCCGCACAACTCCTCGCCGACCACGGGGTGTTCGGCCGTCGTACGACAGCGGTGCACGCCACACACCTGACGGGCGAGGACGTCGAGCTCCTCGGCGGCGCCTCGGCCGGTGTGTGCATGTGCCCCACCACCGAACGCGACCTCGCCGACGGAATCGGCCCGGCACCCCGCCTGCAGCGTGAGGGCGCCACGCTGTCGCTGGGCAGCGACAGCCACGCCGTCATCGACCTGCTGGAGGAGGCGCGGGCGCTGGAACTGAACGAACGGCTGCGTACCCGCACCCGGGGCCACTGGACGGCGGCACAACTGCTGCGCGCGGCCACGGAGGACGGGCACGCGGCGCTGGGCTGGCCCGAGTCGGGCCGCCTGGAGACGGGGATGCTGGCCGACTTCACCGCGGTCGCGCTGGACTCCGTGCGCACGGCGGGCGCGCTGCCGCGTACGGCCGCCGAGACGGCCGTCTTCGCGGCGACGGCGGCGGACGTACGGCACACGGTCGTCGGCGGCCGTCACGTCGTGCGGGACGGGCACCACGCGCACGTGCCCGACGTCCCCGGCGCACTGGCCGACGCGATCGCAGGGCTCCACTAGCCGTGCCGACGCGGCACCACGCGCGACCACTCCCCGGGGCGGGGCCCGTGCCTTCCGCCGGGGCGATCCCGGGCGCTCGACACCGGGCGGCGACGACATCCGGCCTGCGCTCCGCGCGCCCGCGCATTGGGCTTTGCGGTTCCCGGGCTCGTGCCTTCCCAGGAGAACCCGGGAACAGGGTGCCGATTGCCGACGGCTTTCCGGGGCGCGGCGTGTGCCCGCGCCCGTGCCCGCACGCCGGACCTCGTGGCCGGCTTGGGTGTCAGTGGCGTCCAGCGTGCCTTGCCCCCTCGCCCGGGGGTCCTGCGCATTGCTCCGGCGGCTCCGTCCTCCGCTGGGGAGTTCGTGCCCCGCACACCGCGCCTCAGGGCCCAGGCTTGGCGTTCTGCCGGGGAGAGCCCGGGGCTCGATGCCAGGTGCCGACGGCTCCCCGGGCAGCGTCCGGCCTGCGCTCCGCGCGCCCGCGCATTGGGCTTTGCGGCCGGGCTTGGGCGTCATTTGCGTCCGCGTGCGTCCGGCCCGTTCGGCCGTGGCCCGCGCCGTCGCTCCCGCGGAGGCGTCCGGGGCCCGCACGCGGGGCCTCAGGGCCCGGGCCGGTGCCCTCTGCCGGGGAGAGCCCCGGTGAACGTCCCGGTTCCCGGCGTCGTCCGGCGAAGCCCTCAGCATTGCGATCATGGAGGACCCGAGAGATGACCAGCACCCTCATCACCGACATCCGCACCCTGGTGACCAACGACCCCCGCTTCGGCGAGGGGCCGCTGGGTCTCGTCGAGGACGCCGCCGTCGTCCTCGACGGCGAGCACATCGCATGGGTGGGCGCCGCGGCTGACGCGCCGGCCGCGGATTCGGCGTACGACGCGGGGGGCCGCGCCGTACTCCCCGGCTTCGTCGACTCCCACTCCCACCTGCTCTTCGGCGGCGACCGCACGGCAGAGTTCAACGCCCGTATGTCCGGGCGGCCCTACACCGCGGGCGGCATCCGTACGACCGTCGCCGCGACCCGTGAGGCGAGCGACGAGGAGCTGGGCCGCAACCTGGCCCGCTACCTCGCCGAGGCACGGCGGCAGGGCACCACCACGATGGAGACCAAGTCCGGCTACGGCCTCACCCCCGACCAGGAGGCGCGCGCTCTGCGCGTGGCGGCCGGGCAGACCGACGAGGTCACCTACCTGGGCGCCCACATCGTCGCCCCCGAGTACGCCGACGACCCCGCCGCCTACGTCGATCTGGTCACGGGCCCCATGCTCGACGCCTGCGCCCCCTACGCCCGCTGGGTCGACGTCTTCTGCGAGAAGGGCGCCTTCGACGGGGACCAGGCCCGTGCCGTCCTCACCGCGGGACAGGCGAAGGGGCTGACACCGCGCGTACACGCCAATCAGCTCTCAGCCGGCCCGGGCGTCCAGCTCGCCGTCGAACTGGGTGCTGCCTCCGCCGACCACTGCACGCACCTGAGCGACGCGGACGTGGACGCCCTGAGCCAGACCGCGGACACGGTCGCCACGCTGCTGCCCGGCTGCGAGTTCTCCACCCGTGCCGTCTATCCCGATGCCCGTCGGCTGCTCGACGCGGGGGTCACGGTCGCTCTGTCCACCGACTGCAACCCGGGTTCGTCCTTCACCTCGTCGATGCCCTTCTGCGTCGCGATCGCCGTACGGGAGATGGGCATGACCCCGGACGAAGCCGTCTGGTCGGCGACTGCGGGCGGCGCACGCGCGCTGCGGCGCACGGACATCGGCCGCATCTCCCCGGGCGCCTACGCCGACCTCACGCTGCTGGACGCCCCCTCGCACGTGCACCTCGCCTACCGGCCGGGCGTCCCCCTCGTCGCGGAGGTCTGGCACCGCGGCACACCGGCAGGGGCGTGACGCGGCGCCCGTCCTGCGGCCGTACGTCGTCCGCGCGTCAGCCGTACGTCCGCGCGTCAGCCGTGCGTCAGCGGCCCTTCAGCCGTCCGTCCTGCGCAGGCGGACCACGGGGATGTCGCGGGCCGTCTTCCTCCGGTAGTCCGCGTACTGCGGGAAGAGCTCCACGAGCTGCGGCCACACGCGCTCCTTGTCCTGCGCGGACAGCGGCTCGGCGCGTGCGGTGAAGCGGTCGGGGCCGACGCGCAGCCGCACGCCGGGGTTCTCCAGGATGTTCAGATACCAGGCCGGGTGGCTGTCCGAGCCGCCGTTGGAGGCGACGATCAGATAGTCCTCACCGTCCCGGTCGTAGATCAGCACGGTGCGCCGCCGGACGCCGCTGCGCCTGCCCCGGTAGTCGAGCAGCAGGCAGGGGACGCCCATCACCTCGGTGCCCTCGGTTCCGCCGGACTCCTCGTACAACTCGGCCTGTCGGGCCACCCAACCGGTCGGACTGACGACCACCGGGCCGTCGCTGTCGGCGTCTGTCATGGTGCCGCTCCCGTCGCTGCGATGACGTGCGTACGTACGTACCTGCGTACCTGCCGTACCTGCGTGCGTGACGTACCCGTGGCAACGCCGCGGGCCGCTCCGGTAATCCTCGACCGGAACGGCCCGACTCGCGTATTCACTGCTCACGTACTCGCGAAGCGAGGCGAGGTCACTCGTCGATCATCAGGCCCTTGCGCAGCTTGTTCAGCGTGCGCGAGAGGAGCCGCGAGACGTGCATCTGGGAGATGCCGAGCTCCTCGCCGATCTCGCTCTGGGTCATGTTGGCGACGAACCGCAGCGAGAGGATCGTGCGGTCGCGCGGGGGGAGTTCGGCGATCAGCGGCTTGAGGGACTCGACGTACTCGATGCCCTCCAGGCCGTTGTCCTCGTAGCCGATGCGGTCCGCGAGGGCGCCCTCGGTGTCGTCCTCCTCGGGCTGCGCGTCCAGCGAGCTGGCGGTGTAGGCGTTGCTCGCCGCCATGCCCTCGACGACCTCTTCGACGCTGAGGCTCAGCCTGTCGGCCAGCTCTTCCATCGTGGGTGCGCGGTCGAGGTTCTGGGCGAGTTCGTCGCCGGCCTTGGCGAGGTCGAGGCGCAGCTCCTGCAGGCGGCGCGGCACGCGGACCGACCACGAGGTGTCGCGGAAGAAGCGCTTGATCTCGCCGACGATCGTCGGCATGGCGAAGGTCGGGAACTCGACACCGCGCTCCATGTCGAACCGGTCGATCGCCTTGATCAGGCCGATCGTGCCGACCTGGACGATGTCTTCCATCGGCTCGCTGCGGGAGCGGAAGCGGGAGGCGGCGAACTTGACCAGGGCGAGGTTGAGTTCGACCAGCGTGTTGCGTACGTACGCGAACTCGTGGGTGCCCTCGTCCAGGGTCCCCAGGCGCTTGAACAGGGTCTTGGACATGGCCCGCGCGTCGACCGGACCCACCTCGTCGTAGGGTGGGATCTCCGGGAGCTGGAGCTCGTCGAGGATCTCCGCGACCTCTTCCGGGCTCGCGGGTTCCGGGACCTGGTCCGGGCTGAACTGCTCCGCGCTGAGCTGTTCCGGTAGGGCCGGGTCGGGAGAGGTGTCCGGTATCCCTTGATCGAGCCTGGGTGACATGGGGTGTCCTCCAACATTCTCGGCATATGGCTGCCGAAGCCGTGACGTGCACTACGAAGGTGCGGCGCCTCCAAAGCCGACGCGTTTTCTGTATTCCTATACGCCTACCCGCTCGCACACGCGCATGGCAAGTGCTAAATGTCCGAATTTGCCCCAATGTGTGGGTTGTTCGGCTACCGGTCCTGCCGGTGAAGGCGTAGGGTTCGAGTCGTTTGACGGGGGAAGAAGAGACGGCGCTCCAGGCGGGCGAACGGCGAACCAGAGGGGTGTGCATGGACCGCGGGATGCCCGGCAGCACGAGCCGGGGTCGACTGACGGTCGACGTACGACACCAGGGCAGCAGTGCCGTCGTGACCCCGGAGGGTGAGCTCGATCACCACACGGCGGATCTGCTCAGCGATCCGCTGGAGCAGGCCCTCGCCGACGGCTACAGCCGCCTGGTCGTGGACTGTTCACGGCTGGAGTTCTGCGACTCGACGGGGCTGAACGTGCTGCTCGGGGCCCGGCTGAAGGCCGAGGCCGCCGGGGGAGGGGTCCACCTGGCGGGAATGCTGCCGGTGGTGGCCCGTGTCTTCGAGATCACGGGCGCGGGCGCGGTCTTCACCGTGCACGACGATCTCGACGCGGCGCTCGCGCATGTGGCGGAGGCGTGATGCCACTCGCACCGCTTGTGTCCGGGGGACTACGCGAGAGTTACACGAGTCACACCAGTCCGTCCGAATCAGTGGGTGTTCTCACGGTCCCGTAGGGCAGGAGATCCTCTGAGCCAGTCAGATGGACAGTCAGACACTCGCAATGCTGTCGCTGGTCCGGCATGCGGCGACGAGAGGCATTTTCGGTGATCGGTGAGGTGAACCACTGATGAGCACCACCCGGCCGTATCCGGCGGGCGACTGCGGTCCGGAGCCCGAGGGCGCCGCGACGACAGCAGCCACACCCGGTGCCGGGACTGCCGGGGCGGGAGCCGTCACCGGTATGTCGGGGTCCGGCGCCGCCTCCGGCGCGGGAGCAGCGGGCGGTGCCCGCGGTTCGGCGGGCCAGTCGGGTGCGCAGGGCCAGGCGGGCCAGGCCGCTCACACCGACCAGAGCGCTCACGCGGCACCCGCGGGCCAGGACACCCAGCACGGCGAGACAGGGCAGACCGGTCAAGTCGGCGGCCCCGTACAGGCAGAGACCGGGAAGGGACATCCGATGCGCCAGGTGCGCAGACTGCGCCTGGTCGGCGTCAGCGGTGCCGTCCCCCGTGCACGTGACTTCGTCCGGCAGGCGCTCCAGGACTGGGGCTGGCTGCCTGCGGCCACCGGTGACCAGCGGGCCGCCGCGGAGGATGTCCTGCTGGTCGTCTCCGAGTTGGTGACGAACGCGTGCCTGCACGCGGACGGGCCCGAGGAGTTGCGCGTCGGCAGCGGGTCCAAGGTGCTTCGCCTGGAGATCGTCGACCAGGGCAACGGCTCACCCGCTCCCCGTACTCCGCACCGTGCCGGACGTCCGGGCGGGCACGGCATGTTCATCGTTCAGCGGCTCTGTCTGGACTGGGGCGTCGTGCGCAACCCCGAGGGACTGGGCAAGACGGTCTGGGCGGAGCTGTCAGCGCCCAGCTGACGCCCTTTCTCGACGTCGGCCCTCAATCTCGGCCGCCCCCAACCTGAGCTCCCGGCCTCAGCCGCCTCCAGCGCCTCAGCCCTCAGTCTCAGCCGTCCAGTTGCGCGATCGTCGCGACGGACGGGCCGCGCCGTTCACGCAGTTCACGGGACGCCGCTTCCGCATCACGCAGCACGCGCACCGCATTCCCCCACGTCAGCCTGGCCAGGTCCGCCTCCGACCAGTTCCGCCCCAGCAGTTCGGCGATGAGGTGCGGATACCCGGAGACGTCCTCCAGCTGCGCGGGTACGAACGCCGTGCCGTCGAAGTCGCCGCCGATGCCGATGTGGTCGATGCCCGCGACCTCACGCATGTGGTCGAGATGATCGGCGACCGTCGCGGCGTCCGCGACAGGGCGCGGGTGATCCTGCTCGTACGCCCGGTGGACGCCCCTGCCCTGTTCGCTGCCGTCCAGCGGGTGCAGCCCGTGCGCGCGCATGTTCTCCTCGGCGGCCTGCGTCCACGCGACGGCCTCCGGCAGGACGAACTTCGGTACGAACGTCGCCATCGCCACGCCGCCGTTGCCGGGCAGCAACTCCAGCACGTCGTCGGGGATGTTGCGCGGGTGGTCGCACACCGCGCGCGCCGACGAGTGCGAGAAGAGCACGGGCACTTCGCTCACCCGGAGGGCGTCCCGCATCGTCGAGGCCGCGACGTGCGAGAGGTCGACGAGCATCCCGATCCGGTTCATCTCCCGTACGACCTCCTCGCCGAAGCGTGTGAGGCCGTCGTGACGCGGCTCGTCCGTGGCGGAATCCGCCCAGTCGATGGTGTCGTTGTGCGTGAGCGTCATGTAGCGGACGCCGAGTTGATGCAGTGCACGCAGCGTGGCGAGGGAGTTGTTGATGGAGTGGCCGCCCTCGGCTCCCATCAGTGAGGCGATACGGCCCTCGGAGCGTGCCGCCTCCAGATCGCCGGCGGTGAGGGCGAGGCGCAGATCGCCGGGGTGGCGGTCGACCAACTGCCGTACCACGTCGATCTGTTCCAGGCAGGCGCTGACCGCACTGTCCCCGGCGAGTTCGGGGCGTACGTACACCGACCAGAACTGGCCGCCGACGCCGCCTGCGCGCAGCCGCGGAATGTCGGTGTGCAGATGGGCGGACTGGTCCTGGGCGAGGTCACGCCGGTCGAGGTCGTAGGCCACCTGCTCGCGCAGCGCCCACGGCAGATCGTTGTGCCCGTCGACGACCGGGTTCGCGGCGAGCAGTTCACGTGCCCGCGCCAGCAGGGCGGGTTCGGCGGTCACAGACATCAGCTGCCCCCGAAGCCGAAACCGGCACGGCCCGCCGCGACCTTGCTGCGCAGCCTGCGGCCCTTCTCGGCGGCCTCCTCGTTCAGCTCGTCCTGGAACCGCCGCATGCGCTCCTGCAGTTCGGGGTCCTGCGCCGCGAGAATCCGTACGGCGAGCAGTCCGGCGTTGCGCGCGCCGCCCACCGAGACCGTCGCGACAGGCACCCCGGCGGGCATCTGCACGATGGAGAGCAGCGAGTCCATGCCGTCCAGATACTTCAGCGGCACCGGAACGCCGATCACCGGCAGCGGCGTCACCGACGCGAGCATGCCGGGCAGATGGGCCGCGCCGCCCGCGCCGGCGATGATGGCGCGCAGCCCCCGTGAGGCGGCCTCCTCGCCGTACGTGACCATTTCCCGCGGCATCCGGTGCGCGGAGACGACATCGGCCTCGAAGGGGACCTCGAACTCCTCCAGCGCCTTTGCGGCTTCCTCCATGACCGGCCAGTCGGAGTCGGAGCCCATCACGAGGCCGACGAGCGGGGTTTCAGTCGTCATTCGCTGATCGTTCCTCGCAGGTATCCGGCGGCGTGGGCGGCGCGTTCGCGCACATCGGCCAGGTCGTCGCCGTAGGTGTTGACGTGGCCCACCTTGCGGCCGGGCTTCACGTCCTTGCCGTACATGTGGATCTTCAACTGCGGGTCGCGGGCCATGCAGTGCAGGTACGCGGAGTACATGTCCGGGTAGTCGCCGCCGAGTACGTTCGCCATGACCGTCCACTCCGCGCGCGGGCGCGGATCGCCGAGCGGAAGGTCGAGCACGGCGCGGAGATGGTTGGCGAACTGTGAGGTGACGGCGCCGTCCTGAGTCCAGTGACCGGAGTTGTGGGGGCGCATCGCCAGCTCGTTGACCAGCACACGCCCGTCGCGGGTCTCGAAGAGCTCCACGGCGAGATGTCCGACGACGCCCAGCTCCTGGGCGATCTTCAGCGCCAACTCCTGTGCCTGTACGGCCTCGTGAGCCGGCAGGCCGGGCGCCGGAGCGATCACCGTGTCGCAGACGCCGCCGACCTGGACCGACTCGACGACGGGGTAGGCGACGGCCTGGCCGTGCGGTGAGCGCACCACGTTCGCAGCCAGCTCCCGCGCGAAGTCGACCTTCTCCTCCGCCAGTACGGGCACTCCCGCCTTGAAGGGGACGGCCGCCTCGGCGGCACTGCGCACGACCCACACGCCCTTGCCGTCGTAGCCGCCGCGCACGGTCTTCAGCACGACGGGCACCGGGAAGCCGGACCCGCTGCCGGCGCCATCGGCGCCCTCAGCCTGCGCCACTTCCGCCGCGAAGGCGGCCACGTCCGCGGGGTCGCGCACGATGCGGTGCCGAGGGCACGGCACACCGAGGCTGTCGAGCCGCGCCCTCATGACGCCCTTGTCCTGTGCGTGCACGAGCGCGTCGGGCCCCGGCCGTACGGGAACGCCGTCCGCCTCCAGCGCGCGCAAGTGCTCGGTCGGTACGTGCTCGTGGTCGAACGTGATCACATCGCAGCCGCGGGCGAATTCACGCAGAGTGCCGAGATCGCGGTAGTCGCCGTCGACGACGTCGCGCACGACCAGCGCGGCGGAATCCTGCGCGGCCATCTGGCAGTCGGGCGAGGAGCCCTCGGCCGCGATGGAGC
>DATMEI010000029.1:0-4085 GCA_035556995.1 Streptomyces sp. | reverse complement strand
TGGTGCCCACCTGGGCGGACCTCGATGTGTTCCTGCGGCTGCTGCCGCGCTCCTCGACCGGCGAGCGGATGAACCCGTACACCTCAATGTGGACCGGTGTGACACCGGGGGACGGCCCCCAGGTGGTGCATGTCGTGCTGCTCGACAACGGCCGCACCAACGCGCTCGCCGACGAAGTCGGCAGGCAGGCGCTGCGCTGCATCCGCTGCTCCGCGTGCCTCAATGTGTGCCCTGTCTACGAGCGGGTCGGCGGGCACGCCTACGGGTCGGTCTATCCCGGCCCGATCGGTGCCATCCTCAGCCCTCAACTGCGCGGCGCCTCCTCGGAGGTGGACCGTTCGCTGCCGTACGCGTCGACCCTGTGCGGGGCCTGTTACGAGGTCTGCCCCGTCAAGATCAACATTCCGGACGTCCTCGTACACCTGCGGGCCCGCATGGTCGACGAGACCCGGCGCCGCCCCGTTCCCAAGCCCGAGCGGCTGGCGATGGCGGCGGCGAGCTGGGTGCTCTCCAAACCGTCCAGGCTGGCGGCCGTACAGCGTGCGGGAGCGCGGGCCGGGCGGCTGCTGGGCCGACGCGGGGGCGCGAAGCGGCTGCCCGGGCCCCTGTCCGCATGGACCGACGCCCGTGACGCACCGGTCCCGGCCGAGGAGAGTTTCCGAGCGTGGTGGAGGAGGACACACCGGTGAACGACGCACGAGCAGAGGTACTGCACCGCATCCGCCGCGCGCTGACGGACGTACCGGAAGACGAGCGCCCCGAGGATGTGCCGGTCGCCCGCGACTACGTACGGGGCACGCCACCGGGAGTCGATCCCGCACAAGCGGTGAAACTGCTCGCCGAACGGCTGGCGGACTACGGGGCGGCCGTGCGGCTGGTGCCCGAGGCTGCCGTCGCCCGCGCCGTCGCGGACGCACTCGAAGCCCGCCGTGCGGGCTGTGTCGTGGTGCCCCGCGGTTTTCCGCACGCGTGGCAGGCCGAACTGACCCCGGAACGGATACTGACCGACGACCCGCACGTGCCCGTCGCCGAACTCGACCGTACGGACGGCACGGTCACGACCGTCGCCACCGCCATCGCGGAGACCGGCACGCTGGTCCTCGACGGCGGCCAGGGGCAGGGACGGCGGGCGCTGACCCTGGTGCCCGACTACCACCTGTGCCTGATACGGGCCGACCAGATCGTGAACTCCGTGCCGGAGGCGCTGTCCAGGCTGGATCCTTCCCGGCCTCTCACCTTCATCTCCGGCCCGTCGGCGACCAGCGACATCGAACTCGAGCGCGTCGAGGGCGTGCACGGACCGCGCACGCTCGAAGCCCTCGTCATCGTGTGAGGCCAGAGCAGTTGCCTCGGTGAACGCCCAGGCGCCCGGCAGGGGCCGTCACTTCATGGATCAGTCGGCCGGTTGCAGGCGGACGCAGCACCGGTCAGGGCTGGGTGCCAGGCATGCCTCGAGCTCCGAATCGCCCAGCCCGTCGAGCACACCCCGCAGCAGGTGGAGGTTCATGCCGCACACCGTTTCGGTGTGCTCACGGGCCAGTACGTGAAAGGGGCAGTTGCCCAGAACGATGGCGTCGCCTTCGCGCTGCGGCTCGAATCCGTAGCGCTCCAGCAGGTCGAAGAGTCCTGCGCTGTCCTGCTCGCTCAGCTGCGTGCCCAGTTCTTCGGCTTTGCGGTTCAGCACGTCCCGCACCGGCTCATCGGTTGCCTCGGATTCCTCCACGGCTTGGGCGAGCAGGCGTCCGGCCAGCTCGTAGCGCCGGTCCGGCAGGCTCACGGCAACCTGTTTCGTCGAGCGCCGGTAGAGCTTGGCCGGCCTTCCCGCGCCCGGTCCCGCGCGTCCGCTGCGCCGCTCGTAGACCACGTCGAGCAGTGATTCGCCGGCCAGCCGGTCCAGGTGGAATGCCGCGGTCTGCCGCGCCAGGCCCAGGGCCTCGGCCGCGTCGTCCCGGCTGACCGGGTCCTGCTGGCGCACCACGTGGTCGTACAGCCTCCTGCGGGTCGGCTCGTCGAGAGCGGCGATGGCGGAGACGGCGGCGTCGTGTGCTTCCTTCGGGGCGTCCACGAACACCAGTGTAAAACCCACCGTCATTGACTAAAGAGCGAATAGGCGCTTCTATCATCAATACATGTTGTCGATAGAAGGAGAGGCCATGTCCTCCGCGCCCACGAGCACCACATCCGCCGCCCCCCGGAGGGCCCCACTCGCCGACCCCGGCCACCAGGCATTCGTCATCCTGCGCACCGGATTCACGGTGGCGCCGATCCTGTTCGGGCTGGACAAGTTCGCCAACCTGCTCGTGGACTGGCCGAACTACCTCGCACCGTGGATCAACGACCTCGCCCCGGGCAGCGCTCAGGCGGTCATGTACGCGGTGGGCGTCATCGAGATCGTCGCGGGCATCGTCGTAGCCCTGGCCCCCCGTTTCGGGGGCTGGCTGGTGGCCGGCTGGCTCGCCGGCATCATCGTCAACCTGCTGACCGTCCCCGGCCATTACGACGTCGCACTGCGTGACTTCGGACTGCTCCTCGGCGCAGTCGCGCTCGCACGGCTCGCTGAACATCACCGGGAGCAAGCAGCACAGCGGTGAGGAGTGACCGCGCCTCCTGAGCGATTCCGGCGGGTGGCGCCACCGGCACCACCCGCCCATGGCGTCGGCCGCCGCCGGGACGGACGAGAGTCCCCCCATGAAGGGACCACCCGGCACGGTGAACCGAGGTGCGGGAGTCGTACGCTTGGGAAGATGGTGGATCCGAAGAAAGCCGAACCCGACGCCCTGTATGTGGATGCGGACCAAGGCGTCGAGGAAGCACGCCGACACGTTCGCGACGCGGCAGCCGGAACGGACAGCGCCACGCTCGAGGCCGCCATAGACGAACTGGAAGCCGCGCTGGCCCACCGGGAAGCCGCCCGGCTCCGCCCCCAGGACGACGACTGGCTCCTCACAGCTCTCGGAGCGGCGAACGCGATCGACCCGGAATTCCACGGCGACCCGGCAGCCCGCCCCGCCACGGAGGACTCCGACAAGACGACCCCCTGAGCCTGGACGGGGCCTTAGTTGAGGGGGCATCCCGTCAGCTCGCACCAGATCGTCTTGCCGGTTGGCTCCGGGGCGACGTCCCACTTGTCCGTGAGCAGGGCGATGAGGGTCAATCCGCGCCCGTACTCTTCCCATTCGGAGGCGGCTCGGTGGGCCGGGGCCGCGGGGGATCGGTCGTGGACCTCGATGCGTACGCCGGTCTCCGTACGGAGAAGCGTGACCGTGCACCAGCGGTCGGGCACGTGGCGGTAGACGTTCGTCACCAGTTCGGTGAGGGCGAGTTCGACGGGATCGGTGAGGTGCGGGACCGCCCACAGGCGCAGATACGCGCGGGCGATGCGGCGCAGATGGCGCGGCGAGTGGTCGCCGACGGTCAGGGCGATGCGGTAGCGCTGGGGCGGGAATTCGATGGGTTCTTCGATGACGTTCACGGGACAAGGCTGTGATGCGCCGATTACTCTCGGCTACGGCTGGAATGCAACCCCGGACGCTGTCACGTCCGTTGAGCGAGGGGACGCCCCGTGGCGAACATCAAGGAACTCGACCCGGGCGCCTCGCCCCTCCACTACTTCGGCTCGGAATTGCGGCGGTTGCGGGAGCGGGCCGAGCTGACCCTCGCCCAGCTGGGGTCGATCGTCTATCTGACCGGCTCCATGATCGGGCAGATCGAGACGGCTACGAAGACGCCGAAAGAGGAGCACATTCCGCGATTCGATATGGCTGTCGACGCGGACGGGGCCCTGGTTCGGCTGTGGGAGCTGGTGAAGCGGCACCGGTTGCCGGGTTGGTACCAGCGGATTGCGGAGATGGAGCGGGCGGCGAGCCAAATCCTGACCTTCCAGCCACAGTTGGTTCACGGGCTCTTGCAGACGGATGCGTATGCCCGTGCCGTGCTGGGCGTCTTGTACACCGAGGACTTGGATATCAAGGTCGAGGCACGACTCGACCGGCAGCGCATCTTGCAGCGCAAGGAGCCGCCGCTGCTGTGGGTTGTACTCGATGAGGCGGTTCTGCATCGGGAGATCGGTGACAGGGCGGTGATGC
>DATMEI010000028.1:0-3722 GCA_035556995.1 Streptomyces sp. | reverse complement strand
CTCTTCAAACAGGACAATTGACGGCTGAAAATATTGACGGCACGCACAGGAAAGGCTTCGCTCGTGCCCTTCTCTCTCGGAATTGTCGGCGCCGGCCAGTTCGCCGGCCAGTTCGCCAAACTCTTCCAACTGCACCCCGGCGTCGGCGACATATTCGCCACGGACCTCCTGCCTGAGCGCGCCGACCGGCTCGTGACGGACCAGGGGCTGGCAGGCAGCGTGTCCTCCTTCGAGGAGCTGCTCGCCACAGACGTCGACGCCGTCGCCCTCTTCACCCAGCGCTGGACGCACGGACCGCTGGCTGTGCAGGCGCTGCGCGCCGGCAAGCACGTCTACTCCGCGGTGCCGATGGCGGTCTCAAGCGAGGAGACGGCCGCCATCATCGAAGCCGTCAAGGAGACCGGCCTGACGTACATGATGGGCGAGACGAGCCAGTACAACCCGGCCACGGTCTACGCCCGGGAGAAGATCGCCGGCAACAGCTTCGGACGGCTCTTCTACGCCGAGGGCGACTATGTGCACGACATGGACCTGGGCTTCTACGAGGCGTACCAGTACAGCGGCGGTGAGCGGTGGAAGGAGACCGCCAGCTATCCGCCCCTGCTCTACCCCACCCACTCCATCGGAGGCGTGCTGGGTGCCTGGCAGACGCATGCCACGAGCGTCAGCGCGGTCGGTGTCACCGACGACCGCGGGGACGGCGTCTTCGACCGTGGGATAAGCCAGTTCGGCAACGACTTCTCCAACGCCACCGCGCTCTTCGAGGTGGCAGGCGGCGGATCGTTCCGTACGAACGAATTCCGCCGGGTCGGCTATCCCTCCCACATCCGGGAGTCCCGCTTCCGCTTCTTCGGCACGGAAGGCAGCTTCGAGCAGCTGGCCACGGTCAGCTTCTGGCAGGACAAGAGCGGCGTGCAGGACGTCTCCGAGCATCTTCAGGCCGTGCCGACCCTCCCCGCCGACGACCCTTCCCTCGACAACGTCGCGCCTGCCCTGCGGGATGCGTTCATCTCCGGTACGGCCCCGGTCCACGACCGTTCACGGCTGCCCCGGGAGTTCGCGCACGCGCCCAACGGGCATGAGGGCAGCCACCACTTCCTCGTGGACGACTTCGTCACCGCCGTCAACGACAGCACGCTGCCTTCGGTGAACGCGTGGGTCGCCGCGCGCTACACCCTGCCCGGCATCGTCGCCCACGACTCGGCACGGCGCGACGGAGAGCGGCTTCCCGTCCCCGATTTCGGTGACGCGCCGGGCTGATCCGCCCCCCGTACGGCCCGGACGCCCGCGCCGTCACGGATACGGGAGCACGTACGGCAGTGGCCCGGTTCCCCGCCAGCCGGGGAACCGGGCCACGCCTTCTACGGCCTTCTACAGGGCGAACAGGCCGAACAGGGCGAACGTCACTCGGTCTTGATCGCCGTGAGCATGTTCAGCCTGGCCGCCCTGCGCGCGGGCCAGAGCGCGGCCAGCATGCCCACGAGGGCCGCCAGCCCCAGGAAGATGCCCATCCGCGCCCACGGCAGCACCAGCGCGTACTGAGGAAGCGAGGAAGCCAGCAACTCGCCCGCCGACCAGCCGAAGAAGACACCGAGCCCGATGCCCAGCACCCCGCCGAACAGCGAGATGACCAGCGATTCGAGCCGCACCATCCGCTTGATGCCACGCCGCTCGAGGCCGATGGCGCGCAGCATCCCGATCTCCTGCGAGCGTTCGAAAACGGACATGGCGAGGGTGTTCACGACACCCAGGACCGCCACGATCACGGCCATCGCCAGCAGCCCGTAGAGCATGTTGAGCATGAGCGTGAAGGCCTTCGCGATGGAGTCCGAGAGGTCCTTCTTGTCCTGCACGAGGACGGCCGGGTTGTTGCCGAGCGTCTTCTCCAGCGACGACTTGGCCGATTCGCTCGAACCGTCCTTCGTCTTCACCATCAGCTGCATGCTCGCCAGCTGTTCCATGTGCGGGTCCAGAGTGGCGGTGTCGAGCATGATGCCCTGGATCATCTCGTTGCCCTCGTAGACGCCCGAGACGGTCAGCCGGCTCTTCTTGCCGTCCTCGTACGTCACGGGGAGGGACGAGCCGACCTTCCACTTGTTGCTCTTGGCCGTGTCCTTGTCCACGACGACCTTGTTGCCGGACAGGCCGTCCCAGCTTCCGGAGGTGAAGGTCAGATCGGTGAGTTCGCCGATGCTCTCGCCCTTCACACCGGTCAGGAACTCGGTGTCCCCGCCGATCCGCGCCGCCGAATTGCGCATCGGGCTGTAGGAGGTGATCTGTTCGTCCTTGGCCAGCTTCTTCTCCACCTGCGGGGAGAGAGGCGTGAAGTTGGCCATGCTGACGGTGTAGTCCGCCTTGAACGACTTGGTCGCCATCTTGTCGATGGCCTCCTGCACGCTGCCCGCGATCACCGTCATGCCCGTGATGAGCGTCAGACCGATCATCAGGGCGGACGCGGTGGCCGCGGTACGGCGCGGGTTGCGTACGGAGTTCTGCCGCGCCAGCTTCCCCGAGACGCCGAAGATCCGCATCAGCGGCGCGGCGGCGGCGATGAGAGGCCTGGACAGCAGCGGCGTCAGTACGAACATGCCGATCAGAAGCACACCGGCGCCGATCCCCATGGGCACGTTGCCCTCGCTGGCGCCGTCCAGCGTCGTCGCGTACAGCACGAGAGCGGTGCCCGCGGCGGCGAAGAGCGCGCCGATCGAGTTCCGGACGACCAGCGAACGCGTCGTGGCCGTGGCGTGGACGCTGCTCATCGCCGCCACAGGCGGGATCTTCGCGGCGCGGCGTGCCGGCAGCCAGGCTGCGAGCACGGTCACCACGATGCCCGTGACGAGTGAAGTGGCAACGGCGGTACCGGTGATGACGAGCGGCCCGTCGGGCACGGTCGCGCCGATCCGGCCCATGAGGGAGCGCAGGGCCGCACCGATGCCGACGCCCGCCGCCAGCCCGGTGACCGCTGCGACCGTACCCACCACGAACGCCTCGATGAGCACCGAGCGCGTCACCTGGCGGCGGCTCGCGCCGACGGCCCGCAGCAGCGCCAGCTCCTTGGTGCGCTGGGCGACGAGCATGGTGAAGGTGTTGGCGATGATGAAGATGCCGACGAACAGCGAGATCCCGGCGAAGACCAGCATGCCGGTCTGCATGCCGCTCATGCTCTCCTTGATCGTCTTCGACTGGTCGGCGGCGAGCTTCTTGCCGGTGACGGCCTCGGACTTCGCGGGGAGGATCTTCTCCGCCTGCGACTTCAGCTGTTCCTGCGAGGTGCCCGCGGCGGCCTTCAGCGTCACCTGGTCGTACTGGCCGGGCAGGGCGAAGAGGCGCTGCGCGGTCGAGGTGTCGAAGAGGACGAGGGTGCCGCCCGCGGCCACGTTGCCGTCGTCGGTGGTGAAGACGCCGACGACACGGTCCTTGCGCACGGGACCGTCGATGGACATACGGGCGGTGTCGCCGACCTTGTAGCCCGTGCGCTCGGCGGTCTTCTCATCGAGGGCGATCTCGCCGTTGCGCTGCGGTGCCCGGCCCTCGCTCATCGGGTAACGGGCGTCCTTGCCCTGGCCGTCGGGGCCGGCGTCGTAGTTGGCGCCGCTGGACTGCCAGCCTTCGCCGACGAGTTTGCCCTTCTTGTCGGCGAGTGCGGCGAACCCGCTCACGGCTCCGGTCGCACTGGCGGCGCCGGGCAGCTCACGTGCCTTCTCGAGGGTGGCCTGAGACAG
>DATMEI010000027.1:0-2492 GCA_035556995.1 Streptomyces sp. | reverse complement strand
GCAGTCGGGTCGGTCCGGTCGTGCGGCGCCTGAGGCTGCAGGCCTGTACCGAGGCCGGCGAGGCCGGTGAGGAGTACGGTCGGAGGGGAAGGCCTGTAGCAGGTCTCTTTCGACGCTCTGTCGAGGAGGCGACCATGACGGTGGAAATCGAGCGGCTGCCAGTTGAGCGGTCCGAGTTCAGTACGTCGGACCCGGGCAAGGCGGAAGTCCTGAGCGCGCAGATGTACGGAGCCTTCCGGCCGAGGTACGGCCACACCGATGAATTCGTCTTCGACGGCCGCCGTACGAGCGCCGGGAGCATGAGCCTGGATCACCTCGCGCATTCGACCATGAGCATCGAGTGCGCCCCGCTCGACTACTTGATGTTCATCTTCGTCACCGGAGGCACCCTCAACATCGCGGCAGGTGACTTGGAAACCCGGCTGGGCGTCGGCGACGTGGGCGTGTGCCCGGTGGGAGTGCCCCTCACGATCAGCTGGGACCGCCTCACCAAGGAAGTCATCTCGGTGCCCCTGCAGCCTGCTGAGCAGGCAGCCGCCGAGTACGGGGGCAGCGGCAAACTGAACTTCGTCGGGACGAAGCCCGTCTCCCCGGCGATGGACCGGTTCTGGCGCTCCACGGTCGGCTTCGTCGCCCACCAGCTGGAGACCCCGGAGAGCCCGCTGTCCGAGCCGCTGGTCTATGACCAGACGCTCAATCTGCTCGGTGCGGCAGCAGTGAAGACGTTCCCGAACACCAGCATGGCGGGCGACTACGAGCCCGGCCCGGGCCAGGTCGCGCCGGCCGTGCTGCGTCGAGCCGTTTCGTTCATCGACGCCAACGCGGACCGGCCCCTCGCCCTGACCGACGTCGCCGCAGCCGTAGCGGTCTCTCCGCGCACGTTGCAGCACGCCTTCGTCCACCAGTACGGCTTCAGCCCGCTGGGCTACCTGCATCGCGTACGCCTCGAACGTGCCCGCCGCGACCTCCAGGCCGCCGACCCCGGGACCGGCACGACGGTCGACTCCGTGGCCACCCGCTGGGGATTCCCCAACCCGGGGAACTTCTCCGCCACTTACCAAGATGTGTACGGGCAGCAGCCCAGCCACACGCTGCACGCCTGATCGGTCGACTCGCCCGTCCCGCAACCGGGTACCGCGTACGCGGTACCCGGCGCGCTAAGCGGGCAGTGGCCGGTCGTGGACGATGCGTTTCATCACGAGTGTCGAGGTGAGCCGCTGGACTCCGGGGAGCGTGGCGAGGTTGTCGTCCTCCAGCCGCTGGTAGGCGCCCAAGTCCTCGGTGAGCACGCGCAGGAGGTAGTCGGGGTCGCCGAAGAGCCGCTGGGCCTGTACGACGGCGGGAACATTCGCCACGGCCTCTTCGAAGCTCAGCAGAGTGTCGCGGTCCTCCTGGCGCATGGTCACGAAGACGATCGCCTCGAACTTCAGGCCGACGGCGTCGGCGTCGACCACCGCGCGGTAGCCGCTGATCGTGCCGCTCCGCTCCAGCTCCCTCAGCCGGCGGTGGCAGGGGGAGACGCTCAGGCCCACGCGTGAGGCCAGCTCGGTGATGGTCAGACGCCCGTCCTTCTGCACCTCGGCAAGAATTTTCCGGTCAATGCTGTCCATGGGGTGGATTCTTCCAATCGAGCGCTCTGGCGAGGTGAAATCTGGAAACACATTCTGCTCTTACGGCAGTAGCTTCCCAGTGAGTCGTCAATTGTCACCAGGGAGGCCGTTTCCATGGCCGTCAGCTCCATCGCCGCATTCTGGGTGACCGCCGCCCTCCTGATCGTCGTTCCCGGCGCCGACTGGGCCTTCATCGTCAGCGCAGCCCTCCGAGGCCGCGTCATACTCCAGGCCGTGAGCGGCCTCGTACTGGGCTACGCCGGCATCACCGCCGTCGTCGCGGCCGGAGTCGGCGCCCTGGTCGCCGGTTCCCCCGCCCTGCTGACCGGACTCGCCGTCATCGGCGGTCTCTACCTGATGTGGCTGGGCGTGATGACCTTCGCCCACCCCTCCGCGCCGCCGGCGGCGTACGACCAAGTCACCTCTGCCGGCACCGGGTGGAGCACTGTCGGCAAGGGCGTCGGCGTCAGCGGTCTCAACCCCAAGGGGCTGCTGATCTTCTTCGCGCTACTGCCCCAATTCACCGACACACAGGGCAGTTGGCCCGTCGCCGGCCAGATCGGCGTTCTCGGCCTCGTCTTCACCGTCAGCTGTGCGGCCTTCTACCTCACGCTGGGATCCTGTGCGCGGCTCGTCCTGAACGCCCGTCCCTCCGCCGCCCGTTCCGTCAGCCGCTTCTCCGGCATCGCCATGGTCGTCATCGGATTGCTCCTGATCGCCGAGCGGGTGACGGGAATCGAGGCCACGCTCTGAACTCGGGAATCACCCGGGTCACCGGAATCCCCGACCTGGGGCGGCAGTTGGGACGGAGGAAGGCCCCCCGGCTCGCGTCTCCGCCGCGCTGACTGTCACCGGCTCTCGCTACGGTGTCGGCATGACCGA
>DATMEI010000026.1:0-7710 GCA_035556995.1 Streptomyces sp. | reverse complement strand
CCGACCGTGAGCCAGACCGTGGCGCGCATGGAGCGTGACGGGCTGGTCAAGGTCGCCGGCGACCGGCATCTGGAGCTGACCGACGAGGGACGCAGGCTGGCCACGCGCGTCATGCGCAAGCACCGCCTGGCCGAGTGTCTGCTGGTCGACGTCATCGGGCTGGAGTGGGAGCAGGTGCACGCGGAGGCGTGCCGCTGGGAGCACGTGATGAGCGAGGCGGTCGAGCGCCGCGTTCTCGAACTGCTGCGGCACCCGACGGAGTCTCCGTACGGCAATCCCATCCCCGGTCTCGAGGAGCTGGGCGAGGAGGCCGAGGCCGAGTCCTTCCTGGACGAGGGCATGGTGAGCCTGACCGACCTGGAGACCGACGGTGACGGCAAGACCGTCGTCGTACGCCGCATCGGGGAGCCGATCCAGATGGATTCCCAGCTGATGTACACGCTGCGGCGGGCCGGTGTGCAGCCGGGCGCGGTGGTGAGTGTGAACGTGGGAGCGAGCGGCGGTGTCCAGATCGGCAGCAGTGGTGAGGCCGCCGAGCTGGATTCCGACATCGCCGCGCACGTCTTCGTCGCGAGGCGCTGACCGCCGTCGCACACCGTCGCACACCGTCGCATTCCGCCGCGCACAGGCGGGCCCGTCGTGCGTGCCGGTTGAAAGCGGAACATCTTCCCAAACAGCTCCGGTGGTACGAAAGTTGCGGTAAACCGAGCACCTTCGCATGCGGCGTGACACCCTGTGTCAACGCACGTACGGGGCGGAGGGGAGCCGTCGATGGAGCTGCCGGACCAGGTCGACGGGCAGAGACGCAGGGCAGGATGTGAGACGGGGCGTGGATCGGCTTGCCGTGCTGATGACAAGGGCCCCGGCGCCGTAGGCAACCGGGGCCCCGCCTCCCCTTTTCCCCCGGGAGTGACCCAGAGCCCCGAGCTCTCAGGGTCGACCCTCCTCCCGGTAGCTGTCTCCCCGCGGCCCCGACGATCAACCCTTGAGCGCAGTCACTCGAAAGTAGGGGTTTCTCCAGCATTCCGGTGCGTTCGAATAGAAGTTCGATAGCGTGGGCGCGCGGACAGACGGACTGGGGGTGCCAGATCGCATGGTGCGACGGATCAACGTGACTGGTTCGAGCGGAATCCGGCTTGCCGCCTGGGAGTTCGCCGACCCGCCCAAGAGCAGCCCCGAACCGGGTGCCGGGCCGGGCCTCGTGCCGGGCCCCGGGCCGGCAGAGGGTGCCGGGCGGCGCGGCGCGAGCTTCGCAGGCGCGCGAGGTGGAGCCGAGGGCGGACGGGAGGACGACCCCAAAGGCGTGCTGTTACTTCACGGACTGATGGGGCGAGCTGCGCACTGGGCCGACACCGCCCGCTGGCTGTCGTGCCGTTACCGCGCGATCGGCCTCGACCAGCGCGGACACGGCCGCAGCGACAAGCCCGTCCACCTCGACGCCCCGTTCGAGCGGGAGGCGTTCGTCGAGGACGCGGAGGCCGCCGTCGAACAGCTCGGGCTGGCTCCGCTCGCGCTCATCGGCCACTCCATGGGCGCCCTCACCGCCTGGCAACTCGCCGCGAAGCGGCCCGACCTCGTGCATGCGCTGGTCATCTGCGACATGAAGGCGTCGGCGCTGGGCGAGCATTCACAGCGGGAGTGGGAGGAGTGGTTCAAGTCCTGGCCGGTGCCGTTCGCGACGCTCGCGGACGTCCGCAAGTGGTTCGGTGAGGAAGACCCCGCGCTGGAGCGTCCGTCGGCGTCACGTGGCGACTTCTTCGCCGAGGTGATGGCGGAAGGGGAGGACGGCTGGCGGCCGATGTTCTCCCGCAGGCAGATGCTCACGGTGCGCGAGGCGTGGGTGCACGACGCCCACTGGGACGAGCTGGCGCGGGTGGTCTGCCCCACGCTCGTCGTACGGGGCCTCGACGGCGAACTGGGCCGCGCCGAGGCCCAGGAGATGGTGCGGGTCCTGCCGCGCGGCATGTACGCGGAAGTGCCCGAGGCGGGTCATCTCCTGCATCTGGACCGCCCGTCCGACTGGCGGCGCATCGTCGAACCGTTCCTGCAGGCAGCCCTCCCGTCGCGCAACTGATCTTCGTCCACCGGCTGTTGAGCCCGCGGTCCTGCCGCGCGCGGGCAGGGCGCACGCGTCCATGCGTGGGGGCGCACGAGTACGCACCCGGGCGTGCGGGGAAGTTCCCACTGCGGTGCGTTGTGCGGTGAAGTGCCTGTATCGACTGAGACAGGGGCATATGTCCTGGGGCCCTGTCCGACAGGCCCCAGCGGTGATCACCGATGTCTTCTCCCGGGGAGGTCATATGGCCGTCAGGCCACTGGTCGCTCGGCAGCCCAACGAACGGCTGCAAACACTCATTCAGGAAGCGGAATGCTCCAACGCCGGACTGGCGCGACGCGTCAACGTCTGCGGAGTGGAACACGGTCTGGATCTGCGCTACGACAAGACCTCCGTCGCCCGCTGGCTGCGCGGACAGCAGCCCCGTGGCCGCGCCCCCGCCGTCATCTCCGAGGCGCTCGGCCGCAAGTTGGGCCGTACGGTCACGGTGGACGAGATCGGAATGGCGGGGGGCAAGAACCCCGCATCAGGCGTCGGCCTGCACTTCGCGCCCACCGTCCCCGGCGCGGTCGAGCACGTCTGCGAGTTGTGGCGCAGCGACGCCGGCCGGCGCGACTTCCTCAGCGGCTCGCCCGCCGCCGCCTCCGCCCTCGTCGAACCCAGCCGTGACTGGCTGATCACCACACCGGACAGCCAGGTCGCCCGCAGTGCGGGCCCACGCGTGGGCATGCCCGATGTGGCAGCGGTACGGGCGACGACCCACGCCCTCTCCCAGCTCGACCACCGCTTCGGCGGCGGCCACGTCCGTCCGGTCGTCGTGCACTACCTCAACAGCGTGCTCTCCGGACTGCTCACGGGCTCCTACAAGGAGGCGGTGGGGCGCGCGCTGTTCGCCGCGGTGGCCCGGCTGACCGAACTGGCCGGCTACATGGCCGTCGACACCGGCCAAAGCAGCCTGGCCCAGCGCTACTACATCCAGGCGCTGCGGATGGCGCAGGCCGCCGGCGACCGCGCCTACGGCGGGTACGTACTGGCCGCGGGCATGAGCCATCTCGCCGTCTCCCTCGGAAATCCGCGCGAGGTCGCGCAGTTGGCCCGTGCCGCGCAGGAAGGCGCGCGGGGTCGTGTGACGCCGCGGACCGAGGCGATGTTCTGCGCCGCCGAGGCGCGCGGCCATGCGCTGACGGGGGACGTACGGGCGTGCCGACAGCTGTCCGGTGAGGCGCGCTCGGCGATGGACCGTGCGGAGGCCGCGAAGGACTCCGGCGACGACCCGCAGTGGATCTCCCACTTCGACCGCGCCTATCTGGCCGACGAGTTGGCTCACTGTCACCGTGATCTGCGGCGGCCGGAGGAAGCCGTCGAGCAGGCCGGGCAGGCGCTGGCGGGACACCCGGAGAGCCGGGTGCGGCGCCGGGCCATCGGGCTCTTCCTCCTCGCGTCGGCGCTGCTGCAGAAACGTGAGCTTGAACACGCCTGCGAAACCGGGGCGAAAGCGGCGCAATTGCTCGCGACGCTGCGCTCCGGCCGGGGTGCCGAGTATCTGGAGGACTTCCGCCAGCAACTTGTGCCTTTTGTGAAGGAGCCGGTCGTACGAGAATTCAGGGCGCGGTTGGACCTGCTGGCAGTGGCCTAAGAGCGGGTATCAGCGTTTTTGCCCCATATCTGAGGTGAAGGGTTGGTGTCGCCGTATCAGCTGCGTGGTCGTCCCTCCGATCAACCCGGTAGCGTGACTCGACGATTCCGGTAGCCAGGCTGATCGAGGAGTCCCGGTGACAGCGCACAGCGGACGCGGACAGGGCGACGAGCCCCTCTATGAGGGTGTCGTGCTGCCGGCGAACGGCGACCCGTGGACCCCCGAACAGCAGCGTCAGGTCGCACAGTCGCACACGCAGCCACCCGCGGGGCAGCCGTGGGGACAACCTTGGGGACCGGAGTCGCAGGCGGCTGTGACATCCACGGAGAACTCCACTGCGCTGCCTCCGCCGCCCCCGCACGCTCCTCCGGCACCGCCGGTGCAGCCGCCCCCTGTGCAGCCGCCTGCGCCGCCTCCGGTACAGCCGTCCGCCGTGGGCGAGTACGGCGGTGCAGGGCCCATGCCGCAGCCCGGTGCGCCACTGAACGGGCAGCCTTCGCCGGGTGCACTGCCGTCAGGTCCGGACGGCGGCCCGGTTCCGGCCGCGCCGATGCCGGCTCCGGGTCAGGCGCCGGGCCATGCCCCGGTCCAGGCTCCTGCTCCGCACAACGGTCAAGCCCTGTACGGGGACGCCCAGTTGCCGCAGGCTCAGCCGCAGGCGCCCTGGCAGTCGTACGCCGGTGACGCCCGCGCCACGCAGATGCTCCCGCCCCAACAGGGCCTGCCCGCACAGGCTTTCAACGGCGCCCAACAGCCGCAGCCGGGCCCCCTGTCCGCATCCGATGCCACGCAGTTCATACAGCCCGTCACCGGCGCACCCCCGCCCGGGCACATGCCGCCCGCGGCGGACGCCGACGCGACGCAGATGCTGCCGCCGCAGACCGGCCACACGCAGGACCCCGAGGCGACGACGACGTTCCGGTCGCCTCTGCCGCCCGAAACCCGTGCCGGTACGGCCGGTTCGTACGGCCCGGGCGGAGGCGGCGCCGCACAGCAACAGCAACAGCATCAGCATCAGCATCAGCACTTGCAGCAGCAACAGCGGCAGACGCCCGCCGAGTTCGACAACCTCTTCCGCGCGGAGCCCGGGGCGGCCGGGAGCTCCGGCGAGCCCGGTTCGACCCAGAGCCTGCCCCTCTTCGACCAGGCGGTCGCCCGCCAGCGGTCAGGCGGCGTCGGTGGACTGGGTGCTTCCGCGGGACGGCCCGTACAGGGCGGACATGCCGGAGGACAGGGCGGACCAGGAGCACCCGGCGGCCCGTACGGCCCCAACGGAGCGCACGCACAAGGGCCCGGACACTACGAGCCCCAAGGGCGTGCCGCACGCCGTAACGCCGAGCGGGGCACGAGCTCCCGCCTCACCTCGCCCCTCGTGCTGATCGCGGCTGGTGTCGTGATCGTCGCGGGCGTGGGCATGGCCGCCGGCGCAGCGCTGAGCGGGGGCGGTGACGACAAGGACAACAAGAGCGAGTCGTCGGCGCCCCGGGCCGAGGAGAAGAAGGCACCTGCGGGGCCCGCCCCGGCCGAAGTTCAGGCCAAGAAGCTCGACCAGCTTCTCGGCGACAGCAACAACAGCCGTACCACGGTGATCCGTTCGGTGGAGAACATCAAGTCCTGCAAGAAGCTCGGCGAGGCCGCCACCGACCTCCGTGCAGCCGCCGGACAGCGCAACGGGCTGGTGGCCCGGCTCGGCAAGCTGGAGACGGACGAGCTCCCCAGCGGCGCCAAGCTGACCGCCTCCCTGACCCGTGCGTGGAAGTCCTCGGCCTCCGCCGACAACCACTACGCGACGTGGGCGGACCAGACCGCCGGCAAGAAGGGCTGCCGCAAGGGCAAGGCCCGGGTCACGGCACACACCGGCGCCGGTACGCGCGCCAGTGGAGAGGCGACCACCGCGAAGAAGCAGGCGGCCGCAATGTGGAATCCGACGGCCAAGAAGTACGGCTTGAAGGAAAGGCAGTTCGGTCAGCTGTGACCGACCTGCGGCACCTGTAGCGGCACCTGTACCGGCCGGCGTGCTGGTCACACACCGCCGGCGCACCGGTCATGAGACCGGGGACCCGCCCTCCAGCGTCTTCTCCACGTTCACGAAGCCGTCGTGCACGGCTGTCAGCCGGCCGCCCCGCACCCGCTGATAGGTCACCATCGCGTTGACGATCCGCGGGAAGTCGCGGGCGGCGAGCATGTTCTCGTAGCCCCAGTTCAGCTTCGGCGTCAGCCCGCCCGTGCCGACCGGGTCGCCCCCGTCCAGCTCACGCCGCACCGACTTGGCCGTGACCTCCTTGTCGTCCAGCGACTTCAGGACCTTGTGCAGCACGGTGTAGGCGATCCACGTCGTCTGTACGCCCGGGTCGGAGCCGTCCACGCGGTTGTCACCGAAGGCGTGTTCGCTGATGACCTTCTTCATCGGGTTCCAGCGCGCGTCACCGGCTGCCGGGTACCAGCCCGTCGCGTACGCGCCCTCGAGCGGGCTCTTGCGACCGCCCGACCGGTCCACCAGGGACTGCCGGAGGCTGCCCAGCACGGACGACGTCCGCACGTTCGGAGAGTCCTTCTGCAGTCGCCGGAACGAGTCGAAGAAGGTGTCCGTACGTCCGCCCAGTACGGCCGTGACGCAGGGCCCGGAGGCCGAAACCTGGCCGTCGGCCAGCTGCTGTGGTGATCCGGACAGGCCGCTCGACGCGTTCGCGCTGTCCAGGACCTTGAGTGCCTGCCGTGAGTAGGCGGAGGCGTCCTCCGGTGCCCGTATGTCCGTGACGGGCCCGGCGTCACCGGCTGCCAGACCGGCGTTGATCAGGGACGGCAGCTGGTCGCCCGCGGTGGTGTCCGGCCGCACGAGTGAGACCTGCGAACAGCCGCCGGCCGCGAGCTGGCGGCCGTTCCCCGCGATGAGCGCGGGCAGCCCGCCGTTGACGGGGTAGGACAGGGGGCTGCTGAACTCCTGGTTCGCGACGCCGTATCCACCGATGTACGGGATGCCCGCGCGCTCCAGCGCGGACATGAAGGAGCGGCCGTGCTGGCTGTAGGAGCCGACGACGGCGACCACGCCCTCCCTCGTGGCGCGGCTCGCGCAACGCGCCGCGCCCAGGGTGTCGTTGTGGTCGTTGCAGGTGAGCACTCTGAGGGGGCGGCCGTTGATGCCGCCCTCGGCGTTGATCCAACGTGCGTACGCCTGTGCCATCGCGGGCATGCCCGGCATGTTCGTGGCCTTCGTGCCTTCCGGCGCCCAGGTCATGACAGTGATCGGGTCGTCGTCCGCCTTGGCGGAACCTGGCATGAGCCCGCAGCCGCTCAGCAGTACGGCACAGGCGGTGGCGGACGCGGCGGTGCTGAAAAGGGCGGGACGACGCCGAGGAGTCATGTTTCCGCACGATTCCGGGTGGCCTGTAACGCCCGTGCCACAGGTAGCCAACTCCGGGTGACGCCGGGGTGAACACCGGGGCCGATGCCCAGGACGTACAGGGGGAACGTATGGTCGATGACCATGCAGCAAGGCTCAGGGCAGCAAGGTTCAGTGCAACGAGGTCCGGTGCGGCGAGGTTCTGAGCCGCAAGATTCCGCGAGGGCTTCCCGTCGCGGCCCCCGGTCCACCACCATGGGCACCATGCCCGTCCATGACATGCCCTGGTGGCGCTGGCGCAGCAACGTGCGCTCGGCGCTGCACATGCTCTCCGATCCCGCCTTCCAGCAGGAATGCTGGGCGACGGCCCGTCCCGGCTACGGCGACGTCACCGACGCCGTGTACCGCCTGGTCGAGGACACCTGGCTGGACAACTGGTCCGCCGAGAAGTACGTCGGGACGATCTTCCGTGACGCGGAGGAGGCGGCCCTCGTCGACACCGCGGTGCTGCGGGTCCTGCGGATCATGCACGAGGTGGGCCCGGACGCGCTGGTGTCCGCCTATCTCGATCACCCGGGGTGGCCGGAGGCGGTCCGCGCCGCGCGCGAGGCCCATGTGCGGCTCGCCGCGAGTGACGGGGAGAACCCCGACGAGGCTCCCCGGACACTTGAGGTCCTG
>DATMEI010000025.1:0-7444 GCA_035556995.1 Streptomyces sp. | reverse complement strand
TCACGCAGTGGCTCCGGCAGCGCCGTCGCCGGCCGGTTCGGCGGGCGTACGGCCGTCGTCACCGGCGCCGCCGGCGGCATCGGCGCGGCCACCGCACACCGCCTTGCCGGCGAGGGCGCGTCGGTCGTGGTCGCCGACATCGACGAGAGCGGCGGCGCGCAGGTCGCCGCAGAGATACGCGAGGGCGGCGGCGAGGCCGTCTTCGTCCCGGCCGATGTGGGACGTGAGGAGAGCTGGGAGCAAGTCCTCCGCGCCGCACACGACTTGGGGCCGGTCGGCGTACTGGTCAGCAACGCCGTCAAGGTCGAGGTCGCTCCGTTGCACGAGACCTCCCACGACTCCTGGAACCGGCAGATCTCCGTCGGTCTGAGCGCGGCCTTCCTCGGTGTACGCGCCTGCCTGGAGGACCTTCGCGCCCATCAGGGAGCGGTCGTCCTCGTCTCCTCCGTGCACGCCCACCGGGGCATCCCCGGCCACCCCGCTTATGCGGCGGCCAAGGGCGGACTGCTGTCCCTGTGCGGCCAGTTGACCGTCGAGTACGGGCCCCAGGTGCGCTTCAACACCGTGCTGCCGGGCCCTGTCCTGACGGGGCTTTGGGACAGAGTGGACGAGGACGCGCGTGCGGCAAGCGTCGCCGAGACCGCCGCCCGCCGCTTCGGCAGCCCGGACGAGGTCGCCTCCGCCATCGCCTTCCTCGCTTCGCCGGAGGCGTCGTACGTCACCGGGGCGTCTCTCCTCGTGGACGGCGGCTGGAGTGTGCTGAAGTCCTCGGCATGACACAGCAGTTGACCGAACCAGCCATCAGGGAAGGGAGGATGAGGACATGTCCGGTTACGCGCGGCGCGGAGTACACGGCCAGACCGTGGAGACCCTCGCACACCGTGTGCTGAGCGGCCGCATAGGCGAGGGCGGCACCCTCGACCTCGGCGCACTCCAGACCGAACTCGGCGTCAGCCTCACCGCGTTGCGCGAATCGCTGAAGGTCCTGGCCGCCAAGGGCATGGTCGACGCCCGGCAGAAGCGCGGCACATTCGTACGTCCGCGGGCCGACTGGCATCTGCTCGACGCGGACGTGCTGCGCTGGCAGTTCGAGACCGCCGAGAGCACTGAGACGGCCGAAGGCCCGGCGGCGGGCGCCGGCAACCCGCTGCTGCGCGACCTGGGCGAGGTGCGCGGCATCGTCGAACCGGCCGCGGTCCGGCTCGCCGCCGAACGCCGCACACAGACCGACCTCGCCGCGCTGGACGAGGCCCTCGAAGCGATGGGACGCGCAGCGGACGGCGGCCCAGAGGCCGTCGACGCCGACCTCGCCTTCCACCGGGCCCTTCTCGTGGCCTCGCACAACGAGATGCTGGAACGCATGGAGATGGTCATCGCCACCGGCCTGGCCTTCCGCGACCGTCTCGTCCACGCCTCTGGCCACCGCGCCGTGGACCCGGTGCCCAGCCACGCCCCGGTGCTCGACGCCGTACGCGCGCAGGACCCGGACGCGGCACAGGCGGCGATGCGCACGCTCCTCGAGCAGTCCGCCCACGACCTCGAGAAGATCCAGCGTGCGGGGAAGACCTCCGACTGACCACCGCCGGGGCGCCCTTGATGTCGAAGGCTGCTGAACCGGCAGGTCCTCAAGGGCCCTTACCGCGACGGCACCCCCAGGGCCATCACGGCGGTGTCGTCGTCGAGGCCGTCGCCGAAGGCGTCCAGCAACTCGGCGATGGCGGCGACGGTTTCGGCGGCTGTGCCGGGGGCCAGGACGTTGGCGAAGTTCAGGAGAGCTTCGTCGCCGTAGCGGTCGTCCGCGTTCGCGGAGGTGTGGGCTTCGGTGAGTCCGTCCGTGTAGAGCAGCAGGGTGTCGCCGGCTGTCAGGTGCACTGTGGTGGTGGCGACGTCCGGGTCCGGGAGGACCCCGATGAGCTGCCCTCCGGGTGTGGGCAGGTATTCGGCCGTGCCGTGGGCCCGCAGCAGCAGGGCGTTGGGGTGTCCGCCGCTGGCCAACGTGACGGTGAACCCCTCGCGTTCAGGCGTGAGCTTGCCGAAGACGACGGTGCAGAACCTGGGGTCCTCGTCGTAACGAGCCGTGTTCAGCACGGTGTTGAGGTTGTTGAGCACCGTGACCGGGTCGGGGTCGTAGACCGCGGCGGCGCGCAGGCTGTAGCGGGCGAGAGAGGTCAGGGCTGCGGCGGGGGCCCCCTTCCCGCACACGTCGCCGAGGAACAGCCCCCATCCGCCGCCCGCCACGAGGGGGAACAAGTCGTAGAAGTCGCCGCTGACTTCGTCGCGGGAAGCGATGTGGTAGTGCGCGGCGACGTCCAGATTCGGCGGGGGTGTCAGCGCCGGAGGGACAAGGGTGCGCTGCAGCGTGCTGGCGAGACGCTTGAAGCGTTCGCGTTCGTGCTCGGCCTCTTCGCGGGCACGCAGCAGTTCGGTCTCGTACGAGCGGCGGTCGCGGGCGTCGCTCACGGTGGTGCGGACCATCACGGGGTTCTCGTCGTTGTCGGTCATGACGGTCGAGGTGACCAGGACGGGCAGCCGCGTCCCGTCTGCCGCTTTGAGGTCCAGCGCTATGCCGCTGACTTCGCCCTGCAGCCGCAACAGGGGGGCGAAGTGCGTCTCGTGGTAGAGCTTGCCGCCGACCGTCAGCAGATCGGCGAACCGCATGTGGCCCACCACTTCTTCGTGTGAACGGTTCAGCCAGCCCAGCAGGGTGCGGTTCGCCTTGACGATCTGCCCGTCCATGAGCGTGAAGAGGTATCCGCAGGGGGCGTTCTCGTACAGGTCCTCGGCGTTGTCCTCCAGCAGCGAGGCGTACGTCAGATGGCTGCCGGGCGTCGCGTGAGTGATCCGGGACCCGGCCGCCCTGGAGTGCTCGTGTCCTGGTCTGCTCATCATCGGTCGCGGGCTGCGAAGGAGGCGATGGCCTCGGCGGTGATTTCGGGGGCACTCAACTGCGGGCAGTGCCCGATGGCATCGAGTGTGACCAGTTCGCTGCCGGGGATCGACTCGTGAACGAAGGCGCCCACCTCCCGCGGGGCGATCACATCCTGGGCGCACTCGATGACCCGCGTCGGTACGGCCACACGGGGCAGGTCGGCGCGATTGTCGGACAGGAAGGTGGCGCGGGCGAAGACCCGCGCGACGTGCGGGTCGACTCTGCAGAAGCTGTTGGTCAACTCCTCGGTCAGCTCGGGACGTTCGGGGTTGCCCATGACGACGGGCGCCAACGACGCGGACCAGCCCAGGTAGTTGCTGTCCAGCGACTCGAGCAACTCGTCGATGTCCTCGGCGCTGAATCCGCCCCGGTACCCGGCGTCGTCGATGTAGCGCGGGGAGGGCGTGAGCAGCACCAGCTTCTCGAAGAGTTCCGGTTCCCAGCCGGCGACCAGCACACCGAAGACACTGCTCACCGAGTGTCCGACGAACACCACGGGACCCAGGCCGAGTTCGCGGCAGATCTCCAGGACGTCCTCGGCGTAGCCGTCCAGTGAGGAATAGCGCTCGTCGCTCCACGCCGACGGATCGGAGGCGCCCGTCCCCACGTGATCGAAATGCACCACCTTGAAGTCCCTGGCGAGTACCGGGGCGACCAGGCGCCACATGTTCCGGTCACAGCCGAAGCCGTTGGCCAGCATGATCACTGGACCCTCCTCCTGGCCCGTGACCACCACGTGATTCCTGCGTAGTGCATCCATAACGCCTCTATTGTTCCACTGTGCCCGATTCGCAGCCCGTCCTGTCCGGGGGGTTGTGCGGGGGCGACGATGGCGTTATGCATGAGTCATGCATGATACGGATCGTACGGCCAACCTCCTCGGGGCCACCGCACTCGCGGTGACCGACCTTGCCCTCGCGACCGCGACCAAGGCGGCGGGAGTCAGCGCCAGTGGCGCCGCCGCGCTGGTGGCACTCTCGGCAACGCCCGGCCTGAGCGTCACCGAACTCGGCCGTCGCGTGGGTCTCTCCCAGTCCGCCGCGGCCCGCATGGTGGATTCGCTGGAGGCCGGCGGGCTGATCGAGAGGCGTCAGGGCGTCGGCCGCTTCGTGTCGGTGACGACGACGGCCGTGGGCGGGCGTACGGCCCAGGCGGTGCTCGCCGCACGCGGCACCCCGCTGACCGAGATCGTCGGCGGGCTGGACGAGGACGACCAGGACGCTCTGGCAGGGCTGCTGGGCAAGCTGCTGACCCGGCTGTACGGGGAGCTCGGCAACGCCCAGCTGCTGTGCCGCCTCTGCGATCGCGGCACCTGCGTACGGGACGGCGCCGTCTGCCCCGTCGGGCAGGCCGAGTGCGACCGGCTCCGCGACGACGAGCACGGTGAAGAGCACAGCAGCGAGCGCAACGGCGAGCGCAGCGACGAGCGCGGCAACAAGAGCAGCAGCGGGCACAGCACCAAGCAGAGAGGCGGGCACGGCCAGGCGCGCGGCAGCTGATGACGGGCGCCCTTCTCGCACTGGCCTCGGCAGCGTGCTACGGCATCGCCGACGTCACAGGCGGGCTGCTCTCGCGCCGCGCGGACTTCGTCCTCGTCGCGCTGACGGGCCAAGCAGGCGGCCTCGTGCTCACACTGCTCGCCGCGCCGCTCCTCCCCGCCTCGTCAGCGGGCGTACTGGACGACCTGGCATCTCCGGATCTGGCATGGGGTGCGCTGTCCGGCCTCGGGACAGGGCTCGGCATGGTCTTCCTCTACCGCGGGCTGAGCCGTGGCGCGATGAGTGTCGTGGTGCCGGTCAGCGCTGTGGGAGGCGTGGCACTGCCCGTGATCGTCGGCGTCGCGTTCCTCGGAGACCGCCCCTCGGCGTTGTCCTGGATCGGCATCCTGATCGCGGTGCCCGCGCTCTGGCTCGTGTCCCGTGACGGGCCGCGGAACGCGTCACCCGCTCGCACCGGCGCCTCTGTGGACGGTCTGATCGCGGGCGCCGGGATCGCACTGCAGTATGTGGCGCTCGCTCAGGCCGGGCCCGCCGCGGGCATCTGGCCCGTCACCGCCGGGCGCCTCGCCGCCCTCGTCGCTCTTCTCTCCGTGGCGCTGCTTCCGCTGCTTTCCCGTCCGCTGCTCTCCCAGCGGACGGGATCAAGCCCCCGGCGCTCCCGGCCCCCGGGCCCAGGGCTGCCGCTGCGGTACGCGACCGGGGCAGCCGCCACAGGCATGGTCGCGGCAATCGCACTCGTGCTCTATCTGCTGGCCACCAGGGAGCAGCTCGTCGTCATCGCAGTGGTGCTCTCCTCCCTCTACCCGGCGATCCCCGTTCTGCTGGGGCTCACCGTCCTGCGTGAGAGACCCACGCGGCTTCAGGCCTGCGGTCTCTTCGCCGCAGCCGCTGCGATCGGGCTGCTCACCGCGGGCTGAGGGGGGCGGGCGCGGGTGCCCGGCCGGGCAGTGCGGCCCCCGGCGGGAGGGAAACGCAGAACTGCCGCCGCTTCCCTGTGTCAGGTAAGCGGCGGCACTCCCATTTCCGGGTCAGCCGGTCTTGCGGCGGAACTGACGCTTGCGCGAGGCGGGTTTCGTCTCATGGACGTTGGACTGGAGGTCCTCGTGCGATTGCCCCTTCTTCGCGCGCTGGTTCTTGCGCTCGAGGGCCTCGCGGAATTTCTGCTTCATATCGG
This sequence comes from Streptomyces sp., assembly GCA_035556995.1. GTDB lineage: Bacteria > Actinomycetota > Actinomycetes > Streptomycetales > Streptomycetaceae > Streptomyces. Next base: position 1,842 of record DATMEI010000025.1, on the reverse strand, counting down.
TGGTCTCTTCACCACTGCTGTCCGCCATGTCGAACTCCCTGGATCAAACTCATCGGCGTAACTGCTGTGTCCCGGACTCTCAGCGTCCTGGTGTGGGCGGCCCGCAAGGCCGAGGGAGGGTCACGCTATCTTCCTGCCCGGCATCGACGCAGATAATTTCGCCGGGGGCCGGGGCGGGACCGTTCATGAGGAGAGCCTTCCTTTTCGCCGCTCAGCGCTGCGAGCGTCCGCGATGAAGCATCCTGCACGGCAGGCCTGCCCCGGCCCCCGGCCTGGCCGCAGTCGGCGGCGGCCTCCGGGACGTGTCGTACGTCCGTACAGGGGAACTCCGGCCCCGAAGCTCCATGCAGCCGACACAGCGTGGCCCGGCAAGGTCGGGTCAGCGGGACGGATACCGATGAGCAACGGGTACATGGGTCCCGAGGACTTCGGCAGGGACCCGTTCGGAGAGTTCATAGCGCGCTTCCTGGGGAGCGCCGCATCATCAGGCGGCAGCGGCAGGCGGGACCCCCGCTACTACGACTTCCTGCGTCTTATGAGCGAGCCGGCCCGGCAGCTCGTCTCCGAAGCGGCCTCGTACGCGGCACAGCACGGCAGCAGCGACTTGGACACCGAGCACCTGCTGCACGCGGCGCTCACCACGGAGCCGACCCGAACCATGATCACGCGTGCCGGTGCGGACGCGGACGCCCTCGCCGAGGAGATCGACCGGGACGTCGGTGACAAGACGCCGCGCAAGTCCATCTCCGTCAGCCCGGCCGTCAAGCGTGCGCTGCTGGACGCCCACGACATCTCCCGTACGCGTGGCGCCTCCTACATCGGCAGCGAGCACGTGCTCATCGCGCTTGCGGCCAACCGCGACTCCACGGCAGGGCAGATCCTCAACGCCGCTCACTTCGACCCGCGTTCGGCTTCCTCCGGCGGCCACTTCCCCGGTTCCGGCCAGCAGGGTCCCGCCGGCTATCCGGGTGGTCAGGGCGTCGGCCCCGAGGGAGCCCCCGGGCGCGGTCCTCAGGGGAGTCCCCGCAGCGACACCCCCAACCTCGACAAGTACGGCAGCGATCTGACCGAGATGGCCCGCGACGGACGCATCGACCCCGTCATCGGCAGGGACGAGGAGATCGAGCAGACCATCGAGATCCTCGCCCGGCGCGGCAAGAACAACCCCGTCCTCATCGGCGAGGCAGGCGTCGGCAAGACCGCGATCGTCGAAGGGCTCGCCCAGCGCATCGTCGACGGAGACGTGCCCGACAACCTGCTGGGGCGGCGCGTCGTCCAGCTCGACGTCTCGGGCGTCGTCGCCGGGACCCGCTACCGGGGCGACTTCGAGGAGCGGCTCAGCGGCATCATCGACGAGATCCGTTCCCGCTCCGGTGAGTTGCTCGTCTTCATCGACGAGCTGCACACCGTCGTCGGAGCCGGCGGCGGCGGCACGGAGGGCGGCTCCATGGACGCGAGCCAGATGCTGAAGCCGGCCCTCGCCCGCGGGGAGCTGCACGTCATCGGTGCCACGACGCTCGAGGAGCACCGGCGCCACATCGAGAAGGACGCGGCGCTCGCCCGCCGCTTCCAGCCCGTCCTCGTCCCGGAACCCGGCGAGAGCGACGCGGTGGAGATCCTCCGCGGACTGCGCGACCGCTACGAGGCGCACCACCAGGTCCGCTACACCGGGGAGGCGCTGATCGCCGCCGTCGAGCTGTCGGACCGCTACCTGACCGGGCGCTTCCTGCCGGACAAGGCCATCGACCTCCTCGACCAGGCCGGGGCCAGGGTGCGGCTGCGCACCGCGACCCGGGGCACCGACGTGCGGGCGCTCGAACGCGAGGCGGAGCAGGTCGCCCG